>NZ_PQDH01000029.1 GCF_002964605.1 Vallitalea okinawensis | reverse complement strand
TAAGCGTAGCAATACGTTCAGCTGACCAGTACTAATAGGTCGAGGTCTTGACCTAAAAAGATTTAGTAAGAGTTATTGACAAAGAACCTGATGTATGATAATATTTCAATGTGTAATTTTGAGAGTATAATCTCAGTATAGCATGATCCTCGATGGCTCAATGGTAGAGCATTCGGCTGTTAACCGAAGGGTTGCTGGTTCGAGTCCAGCTCGGGGAGCTCAAGATTTTCAATTAAAGTTGAAAGTCTTAATTTTTTCGCAAAGTACATTTATGGCCCGTTGGTCAAGCGGTTAAGACACCGCCCTTTCACGGCGGTAACAGGGGTTCGATTCCCCTACGGGTCACTTATTAAGGATAATCTCCATATTATTTTTAATATAATTCCTATATACGCAAACGTGGCTCAATTCATGCAGACGAATCTATGATTCGAATGAGGCAAGAGTAGCTGGTCCGATAGGACGCTGCGACTGTGATGTATGAATGAAAGTGATGTTAGTATATAATTCCTATATACGCCGACGTGGCTCAATTCATGCAGACGAATCTATGATTCGAATGAGGCAAGAGTAGCTGGTCCGATAGGACGCTGCGGCTGTGATGTATGAATGAAAGTGATGTTAGTATATAATTCCTATATACGCCGACGTGGCTCAATTGGCAGAGCAGCTGACTTGTAATCAGCAGGTTATCGGTTCAAGTCCGATCGTCGGCTTAAATAGGGGCCTTTAGCTCAGTTGGTTAGAGCATCCGGCTCATAACCGGACGGTCCGGGGTTCGAGTCCCTGAAGGCCCACCATTTAATTAAATTGGCCCAGTGGTACAGTTGGTTAGCACGCCGGCCTGTCACGCCGGAGGTCGAGGGTTCGAGTCCCTTCTGGGTCGTTTTCTCATTTAAGTAGCAACAACTGGGTGTGGCTCAGTTTGGTAGAGCGCTAGAATGGGGTTCTAGAGGTCGCAGGTTCAATTCCTGTCATCCAGATTAAAAGTTTTTGAATTTCTTTAAAAAATTCTTATACAAGCGTGGGCGCATAGCTCAGCTGGGAGAGCACCTGCCTTACAAGCAGGGGGTCACAGGTTCGAGCCCTGTTGCGCCCATTAAGTGATTTTCTATTGTAAAATCACACATAAATCTTAATTACTGTGCCGGAGTGGCGGAACTGGCAGACGCACAGGACTTAAAATCCTGCGATCTTTACCGATCGTACCGGTTCGATTCCGGTCTCCGGCATTAAATAAGATTTATACCACGCAATTGAATTTAATACATGTGCGCATAGCTCAGCTGGATAGAGCGTCTGACTACGGATCAGAAGGCCGAGGGTTCAAATCCTTCTGCGCACGTTATAACTCTTTATTTGCTTACTCAAGTGGATAAGGAGTTTTTTTGATATACAGTGTTTAACTCTAGTTAGATTAGCTAAATTACTTAATAATCGATAAAAGAATTGAGGTTTTCATATGGCACGTATTAAGAGGAAAAAGAACACTATTAAAAGAAACATATATCAACATTATGGTATCATCCTATTACAAATATTACTATCAGTTATAGTTGTTTATTTCTTCGTAATGGCGTGGCAATACGGTTGGTTAATGCTTATTTTGCTATTAATAATAAACGTGGTATTGCTGCGGCAAAGAATGAAAAAAGTCAATGTTCTAAAAGGGGGTTTAAAAGGAGAAAAGGAAGTACTGAGACTTCTGAAGCAACTTCCAAGAAGATATGATGTAATTGTAAATAAGTGCATTACAGTGAGAGGTAAAACTATTGAGTACGATTTCATTATTATAGGACCAACTGAAGTCTCAATTGTGGAAGTGAAGAACTATTCTGGAAAGTTATCAGGAACTATAGAAGGAAATCAATTAACACAGAGCTATCCTAAACAAGGGAGACAATCAAAACAGGTTAAAAACCCACTAAAACAGTTATCAAGACAAGAAGAATTTTTGCGAAGCTATTTTAATCAACAGAATATAAAGTATCCTATAAAAGGATATTTGTATTTTAATAATCCACACTTGCAAATTCAGCTAAATAAATGGGATAAACGTATTATTCAATCAGAGGAAAAACTCTTAAATAAACTAAAGATAAATAAAAAGCGAAGTCCTCAAACCAAAAAAGTATATCAGTCCATAAATTACCATCGGTAATTATTTATGATTGTTTTATAAAAGGTAAAAAATAAAAGCAGTTAAAATTATTCTTAGGAGGTTTCAGGATGAAAAATAGATATAAGTACGATTACCATACAAAACATAAAAAAAAGTGCAAGCATAATGATACCAGAAAAAAATGCTATACAGCAGCCATGCTCATCCTATTGGCTATGATCATTATTGAGAGTATGGGTATTGTAAAGAATTTTAAGCATATTTGTAAACTGAAAAAGATGATGCACTTTGCTAAGATTACACTTAAAGATGATTAACCCAAATATACATGATAAGCATTGTGAGTTGGGTTTAAGTAAATGTTAAAGATTTAGTCACAATTTGTATATTTTATGGACATCTTTTAATGTTATAATGAACCTATTAAAAGGTTATAAAAGTGTTGTATGTCGAAGTAACTCAAAGGAGAAAGTAAGATTACTTTCTCTTTTGGTTTACTTACATCTATTTAAAATTTACTTATTTAAGTTGATTAATTTTCAATTACACAAAAATATGATATGATAAATTAGGTGATTGAATGTTTGGATATATCACAATTGATAAAATGGAATTAAAGTTTAAAGAGTATTATCGATACCGTGGTTATTATTGCGGTCTATGCAAAACTTTAAAGCGGAACTATGGTGAAATTAGTCGATTTACTTTAAATTATGATATGACTTTTCTTGTTTTACTGTTGACATCATTATATGAACCCGTATCGACAATTGGTAATGAAAGATGCTATGTACATCCGACAAAAAAGCAGATGATCATCTCTAATGAGATCATGGATTATGTTGCTGCCATTAATGTGATACTGGCCTATCATAAATTAATGGATGATTGGAAGGATGAGAAGAGTATTAAAAGCCTATCAGGAATGGGTTTACTAAAAAGACAATATAATAAAGCCAAAAGTGACTATGAAGTACTAGACCAATTGATTCAATCAAGGTTAGAGGAGCTTCATAAGCTAGAAAAAAAGGAAGAAGATAATATAGACTTAGTTTCCAATATATTTGCAAGTATCATGTCTAAGATATTTGTGTATAAGGAAGATATTTGGCAACCTTATCTTGAAAAAATTGGATTTGCTTTTGGGAAATTGGTTTACTTATTGGATGCAGTTGATGACCTAGAAGAGGATCAGAAAAAGGAACGCTATAATCCATTAAAGTACAATAATCATATATCTAAAGATGAGCTTTATGAT
Source organism: Vallitalea okinawensis (assembly GCF_002964605.1). Lineage (NCBI taxonomy): Bacteria > Bacillati > Bacillota > Clostridia > Lachnospirales > Vallitaleaceae > Vallitalea > Vallitalea okinawensis. The sequence continues at coordinate 20,465 of NZ_PQDH01000029.1, read as the reverse complement.
TTACTATTATTTGAACTCTCCATTGTTGATGAAGAAATGGATAAATTACCCCTCATTATGGATAAGAGTATTATTGATAACATCTTCTATTCGGGTATTATGAAGCGCATTAACGCATGTTTGAAAAGAGAGCAAATGGCTGTTAATGAAGAAGAACTTAATGATTACGTAGAATCAAAAACTTTAATATAAAGAAGAAATAGATTGGGCTTCACATAAACTTGACTTAATGTTGAGTTTTATCTAGATGAAAGAAATTGAGGTGGAAGTTATGAAAGATCCTTATGAAGTATTAGGTATCAAAAGAGGTGCTTCTAAGGAAGAAATTAAAAAGGCATATCGAAATCTGGCCAAGCAATACCATCCAGATAAATATGTTGATAATCCTTTAGCTGATTTAGCATCAGAAAAGTTTAGGGAAGTACAAGAGGCTTATGATAGTTTAATGAGTGGTCAGCAAGGGAATGGTACTTTTAATCAAAACAACTATAACCAGTCTTATAGTAATCAAGATAGTAGTTTTGCAACTATTCGTAACTATATAGTTGCTGGACGCTACCAAGAGGCTTATAGCATGCTTCAAAATATGTCTAACCGTACAGCTGAATGGTATTTCTTGAGTGGGGTATCCCTTATATACATGGGTTCTCATCACCAAGGATTAAACTTTATTCAGCAAGCAATGAACATGGATCCATCTAATACAGAATATCGCCAATATTATGAGCGACTGAAGAACAGACAACATGCTTATCAAACTAGATCTTATCAATACGGTGGTGGAAATAGTAACTTAGGTTGCTGTACGCAATTGTTATGCGCAGACTGCTGCTGTGAATGCATGGGAGGCGACTTAATCGCATGTTGTTAAATGGAAAGAACATAGCATTATTAGGCATATTATTAGCCATTAATCAAGTGTTTTTGTATTTAGCCTCTATCATCGAAAGCAATACCTTAATATTTCTCTTCGCGGCGGCATTAATCATAGGGGTAGTCGTTGTCGAGACAGAAATACGTAGTAGTTGGATGTTTTTCATAACATCTTGCTTATTAGCTTTTTTTTTAGTACCAAATAAATTTGATATAGCAATTTATATAATGATACTAGGTCCTTATAGCATTTTAAAAGAGCTGATAGAAAGACATTGTTTTACAAAGAATACAAAGGGACTAGAAATTGGTATTAAACTTGTAACATTAAATCTTTTAGCAATATTATCTTATTTTATAATGAGGTATATGTTACCATTGCAACTGAATATATGGTTGATTATAATTGGGGAAGTCTTATTACTCTGCTATGATTATGTGTTTGGTTATTTTATACATTACTACATCAAACACATAAGAAATAGGATTAAATAGGGTATTAGTTGATACAAAAAATACATATTGAACTAACGAGGTAATTTAAAAACATATGACTTTCTTATACATGGGGATTAACATATTATTATAAGAAGTTAAAGTACTTATGAAATTACCTTAATTATAAAAAAAATGAGTACTAGTTCAATATATATAAGAGGGTGAGAGCATGAAAAAAGTAGCAGTTATTTTTACTGGTGGTACAATTTCAATGAAGGTTGATGAAAGATTACATGCAGCAATACCTGCCTTATCTGGACATGAAATAATGGCTAAAGTAACGGGGATTGAGAAGATGGCAGAAATTGAAGCTATCCATTATGGGTCGTTTCCTGGACCACATATCTCTCCTGAGAAGATGTTGGAATTAGCTAGTATAGCTAAAGAACAGTTACTTCGAGAAGATATAGCTGGGGTGGTTTTAACCCATGGAACTGATTGTTTAGAAGAAACAGCATATTTCCTTGATCTAATAATAGATTCAGATAAACCTGTTGTTGTAACAGGTGCTATGCGTAACAGTAGTGAGCTAGGTTATGATGGGCCATCTAACTTGGCGGCATCAATTTGTACAGTATGTTCAGACGAATCAAAGAATAAAGGTACACTAGTAGTTATGAACAACCAAGTTAATGCTGCAGATGAGGTTACAAAAAGTCATACTCTTAGTTTAGATACATTTAAAAGCATGGATTTTGGGCCATTAGGTATAGTGGACCAAGACCAAGTGATCTATTATAGAAGAAGAGAGCATCGACAAATTATCGATACTGATCAAATTCAACCCAAGGTAGCTTTAATTAAGTCGGTTGCTGGTATGGATTCCACCATCATCAATTATTTAGTGGATCAATCTTATAAAGGTATAGTAATTGAAGGTATGGGTAGAGGTAATGTGCCGCCTGGAATGGTTGATGGCATTACGAAGGCCATTGAGCGTCAAATACCTGTCGTACTTGTATCTCGTTGTCCTATGGGAAGAGTTTTGGATTCCTATGGTTATCATGGTGGTGGGAGAGAGCTGCGAAATAAAGGTATCATTTTAGGTGATAATCTTTCGGGACAAAAAGCCCGAATTAAACTCATGTTAATACTCGGTATAACACAAGATGTAGATAAAATAAAAGAGATTTTTGAAGAAGATTTATACAAGAAGGTATAGTAGCTAAATTTTATGTTGCTTTTTATGGAAATTTATGATATGATTTTAGGGTGCAAGTAATACTTTTCGGTGACAAAGGCAAACCTATTGCGAAATAGGGACGCAAAGCCGAGGGCCTTTCGCATCGGGGGGCAAGATGGAAGGTAGCCTGGCTGCCGAAATGAAAAGTATTTATCCTAAGCTATAAATTTCCTTTTATTTGGCTTCTTCATTAGAGGAAGCCCTTTTTTTACCTTTTTGAAGAGAATTAGGGGATTTGTTACACAAAACTAAGGTCTTTCAAGGAGGATTAAGATTAACGATATGAAAAATAAAAAGATAAGAATTGCACTAATATATTTTGTCATAGCATTTGGGTTTCTGTCTTTAGCTAATTATGCCTTTAAGCAGGTAACCACTGAATATATCACTTATGATGAATTTATCGAATGGGGTGAAACTGGGAAAATTGAAAAAGTTTCATATTCTGGCACCTCACTTCAAGTCATTGTCAAAGAAGATAGCGGCATATCTCAAAAGATCTATTATACTAATGTATTTCCAGATTTAGATCTAGCCAATAGAATTAATGAATGGGATAAGAAGTATGGTGTGCAATATGAGTACATTCCACAGCAATCCAATGCTCTAGTAGAATTTTTGCTCTATTGGATACTGCCAATGGGAATATTCTTCTTCCTATGGCGTTTTATGATGAAGGGAATGGATAAACGTATGGGCGGCGGTGTTATGTCCTTTGGAAAGAACTCTGCCAAAATCTATGCTGAGCAATCCACTGGTGTAACATTTGATGATGTTGCCGGTCAGGAAGAAGCTAAAGAGTCTCTTGTGGAGATGGTTGACTTCTTAAATGAACCAGCGAAATATACGAGTATTGGTGCCAAACTTCCTAAAGGAGCCTTACTAGTAGGTCCTCCTGGAACAGGTAAGACATTATTAGCCAAAGCTGTAGCTGGAGAAGCTAAAGTACCATTCTTTTCGATTTCAGGTTCAGAATTTGTTCAGATGTTTGTTGGTATGGGTGCTGCTAAAGTACGTGATTTATTCGCACAAGCTCAGGAGAAAGCTCCTTGTATTATTTTCATCGATGAAATCGATGCTATTGGTAAGAGTCGTGAAAATAATATGAGTAGTAATGATGAAAGAGAACAAACATTAAATCAGCTATTATCTGAAATGGATGGTTTTGATTCATCTAAAGGGGTTGTTATACTTGGAGCAACCAACAGACCTGAAGTGTTGGACCAAGCTTTATTACGTCCAGGTCGTTTTGATCGTCGAATCATTGTTGACAGACCTGATTTAGAAGGTCGTAAAGCTATCCTTAAGGTACATGCTAGGAAAGTTAAGATGTCAGATAGTGTTGATTTAAATGCCGTTGCGAAAACGACTTCAGGTGCTTCAGGTGCTGAGTTAGCCAATGTCATCAATGAAGCTGCATTATTAGCGGTTAAGCACGGTAGACAATTGGTTGAGCAAAAAGACTTAGAGGAAGCATTTGAAATAGTTGTAGCTGGTAAAGTGAAGAAAGACAGAATTCTTTCTGATCATGAGAAAAAATCTGTGGCATATCATGAAATAGGTCATGCACTTGTTGCAGAAGTACTTCCAAATGCGGATCCGGTGCATAAGATTACCATTATACCGCGTACAAAGGGGTCTTTAGGGTATACTATGCAGTTACCTACTGAAGATAAATACCTAGTAACAAAGGAAGAAATGGAAGAACAATTAGCTGTTATGTTAGGTGGACGTGCAGCAGAGGAAATCATGTTTAATCAAGTTTCAACAGGTGCAGCCAATGATATTGAAAGAGCAACAGCAACAGCTAGACGTATGGTTACAATCTATGGTATGACAGATGAATTTGATATGATGGCTTTAGAATCAGCAAGCTCTCGTTATTTAGATGGACGTCCAGTTAGAAACTGTAGTAATGAAACAGAAAGAATAATTGATCTTGAGACATTGAAGATCATTAAAGAACAGCATCAACAAGCCGTTAAGATCTTAGAAGAGAATAAAGATAAGCTTATTAAAGCTGCTGAGTTTTTACTTGAATATGAAACCATCAGTGGTGAAGAATTCAAGAAGATTCTCAATGGTGAGGAGGTACTTCGTGAAGAAGAACCTCATGAGGAAACATTAAAAGGTAAAAAGGATAACGATGATTCAGAAGAGGCTAAAGGCTCAAAAGAAGTAGAGTCAGATGAAGCGATATCTGAAGAGTTAACCTCAGAAGAGTAATCGATTAACGAAGGATAAAGAGATTAAGAGATCTAGGAACCCCATATTGGAGTTACTAGATCTCTTTTTATTTTGGAGTAGGAAAGGATAGTATAGATGAAAATACGAAAATTTGTTCGTTTACATTGATGATATTAAAAGGTATAATGAAGAAGAAGGGAGTTGGTCGACAATGGGATAACCTTTGTACATACAGGTGACGTACATATTGGAAGTCCATTCACAGGATTACCATTGCATGTTGCTTCAAAAAGAAGACAAGAAATTATGAGCAGCTTTTTACATATATTAGACTTTGTTAAAGAGAAAAAAGTAAATTACCTATTCATAGCAGGAGATCTTTTTGAAAATGACTATGTTACTACTAATGATCTGCAACAAATTAATGAAGCCTTTCGACAATTAGTGGATACACATATTTGCATGATAGCAGGTAATCATGATCCAATACTTGGTGATAAATCCTTCTATAATCGTGTATCATGGGGAGAAAATGTTCATCTTTTTACGAAGGATAAGGAATCTATTTATTTTGAGGATCATGAGACCACAGTTTATGGTCATAGTTGGTATGAAAAATACGTTCAACATGATGCAATCAAGTCGATTCATAAGCGAAATCAACAAGGTCATCATATACTACTAGCCCATGGTGATGCCTATACAAAAAGCAATTATCTTCCATTGGATATAAGATCCCTTAAGGATAAAAACTTTGATTATGTGGCCTTAGGTCACATACATCGACCTGCTTTTATTACAGATGAAATCTGCTATTGTGGGAGTCCAGAAGCTTTAAATTTTGGAGAGGGTCATGAACACGGTTTTATTGCTGGGGAGATAATGGATCATATTATTTACAAGAAGTTTATACCCATAGCAAAACGTCATTATAAAAAAGTTGAGGTAAGGGTACAACCCAACGCTTTTGAAGCAGATATCATTAATGATATAAGGCAATCTATCAATAATCACGATCTTTTTAGAATCATCCTAAAAGGACAAGCAGACTTTAGACGTTTGATTGATATAAGCTATATCCAACAGCAAGTTAGTGAAGAAGTATTTTATTCAGAGATTATTGATGAGCGAGATACGTTACTAGACTTTGACAGTATTGAAAAGGAACACAGCCACACTATTATAGGTGACTTTATTCAACAGATGAAGGCTGAAGGATTAGATGACCCTGTCAATAAAAGAGCATTGGAGATAGGTTTAGAGTTACTTCTTAACGAAAAAGGGGTGGATCTATGATCATTAAAACCTTAAGACTAAAAAGCTTTGGCAAGTATAAGGAAAAAAATATTGATTTAAAGCCAGGTATAAACCTTATATATGGAGAGAATGAATCAGGTAAGACAACTCTCCAACGTTTTATTAAGGGGATTTTCTTTGGTTTCTATAAACCATACATAAAAAAAAGAAGTTACACATCTGACTATGAACAGTATAAACCATGGAATGCTGATAGTTATAAAGGAAGTATTATCATAGAAGAAAGTAAACCCTATCGTATTGAAAGAGATTTCTCTAAATATCATGAAGAAATTAAAGTTATGGATATGTCGACAGGTGAAGATATAACAGGACAATGTGTCTACGATAAGCGTACCAAAGCCTATTTACCTTTAAGTTTAGTAGGTGATATCAGTGAGCATTATTTTAAAAATATCTTGAATATACAGCAACTTCATTTAAAGCCTGAGAAAAAGTTTAGTGAAGAGTTAAAAGATTATTATCAAAGTCTTAATCAAACTGATGCTAGCGACATGTCCATTAACGGAGTCATACAAGCCTTAGAGAGTAAAGTACATGATTTAGGTTCAGAAACAAGAAAGAAAAGTCCTATCGGTCAAATAACAGAGCAAATTAATCAACTTAAATTAGAACGACATCGATGGTTTGAGAAAAAAGAATTAAATAATGAATTAACAGAACGTATCCAGGAATTACAGATAAAAGAGTTGGATATTCATAAGACCATTAGTGAGCAGCAGTATCATAGATCTGAGCAGCAAAAAGTAATTAATGAAGAGAAAGAAGCTAAAATCCTTAGAATTCAAAGAGAAATTGAAAATCTTGAAGAAAAGTTAGATACTTATAAGTATTACGAGCATCTTTCTGAAAAGTCATTGAATCAGGCTTATGAGCTCTATAAGGAAAGTAAGGCTTTAAAAAAAGAGCGTGAGGACCTAAAGGTTTTAAAAGATAAAACTATGATTCAAGAATCGTCTATTACAGAGAAGAAGGCTAATAGAGCACCTTTAATGATTGGCATAGTACCGCTATGTGTCTGTATATGGAGTATGTATTTAGCTTTAATGGGGCAGACAATTTATTATATTTTTTCAGTGATATGTGGATTCCTTACAATTGGTTCTGTTCTCCTTTATAAGAGGTCGAGCACAAATAAACATGTTGGGGATCAACAGAAAGCTATAATGGGTATCCGCCAAAGAATATTGGAGGTAGACAAAGCACTCATAGAATTGGATAATCGACGCATGGGTTTACCCCTCTTAGTGGAGGGAGAAGAGGAATATTTTACTGTAAGAGATGGTATCAATGAGTTCATACAGACTAAAAAACGCCTACAAGAAAAAAAAGAATGGCTTCATCTCATTGATGAAGAAATGCCAAAGGGAGGTTCTATTCCTATTGATCCATCCATCTTGAAGGAAGAAGAGTCTATCAAGATAGAATTAAGTCGTTTATCGGAACGCCAACAATTGGTCTTTGAAGGTATAAGGCATTTAGCTGAAATAGAAAAAGAACTTCATGAAAAAGAGCAAAGATTGGAGGAACATGTAAGAGAAAAGCAAGCGACAGAAAAAGCTAAAGTGGTTTTAGAAGAACTATGTTCTCGAATGAATGAGGATTATCAAGTCCTTCTAAAAGAAAAGTTATCCACAAAACTAGGGCTACTTACAGATGGCAAGTATCGAAATATTAAGGTAGATGAGGAGTTAAATCTTAGAGTTTTTGATGAAGAAGAGGATAAAATTGTTGAGGTTGAACGGTTAAGCTCCGGGACAAAAGATTTAATGTATTTGGCGCTGAGGCTTAGTATGATGGAAATCCTATCGATAAAAGCTCCTCTTATCTTGGATGATAGTTTTATCCAATTTGATGAACAACGGCTAAACGCCATGTTAAAGTTGTTAAACAAACTTTCACAAGAGTATCAAATTATACTTTTTACGTGCCATAATAGAGAAAGAGAAATACTTAAAAATTTAAATATTTCATTTAACTACATTACTTTATAGCCAGATAATACCTGGGAGAAAGGGATTTATACACAATATGGTGCTTATTTGTTTATATTTTAAGTGAGTAGAAGGAATACTTTATAGCCTTATGTGAATATAGCCAAAATAAATTTTCAAAAGAAGTCATCTTTATGCACACTTTTGGCTTGCATATTGATATAATATTCACCGTAACCCCCCCATATTAATATAGATTACGTTGTTTGCTATACTGAACAAAAGAACAAATACCTTCTCCTTTGCAATGAAGAGGCGGCCCCGTTGGCTGCCTCTTTTGCTATGCAAAAGTATGCTCTTATCTTCGGCGGAATAGCCATCTTACGTGATCGAATTGATTAACGGATACTCTTATTTATTACAAAAAAATACAGGATACAAAGACTTTATGATTTATGAATAAGAAATAAGACTTTATGCATAGAGAATTCTACAGCAAATTAGTTTGTCGTATAAAAATATACAACGAAAGTTTGACAAATAGTGAAAGTTTATGCACACTGTATACACGTTTTTTGTTATAATAATAGATGTAAACCCCCCATATAATATAGATTGTTTAGTTTTACTACACCCCAAAAGAACAAATACCTTCTCCTTTAAAGCAGCAGCGATGCTGCTTTTTTACTATCTAAAAATAACATGATATGAGAATTCATGAATCTAAGTCATTAATTTCTGAATAATAAATATATTCAATTAACTACTTATTCTTTTGTAGATTTTCAACATTAAAATGGGTAAGTGAAGATAAATCTGTAAATAAATATAAAAAATGCACGAAAACCAAAAGGCAATAAATGTATCTTTATGCACATTTATGGCATAAATATTGCTATAATAATAATTGTAAAACCCCCATATGATTAAGGTTTTTGTTGTTTGCTACACCCAAAATATAAATACCTTCTCCTTAGAAAAGGACAGCGCTGGCTGTCCTTTTCTTGTATATACGCTTGGCCCCTCTTACCAATATTCTTATAGATGGATATAATTCCTTTAATTTACATAGACGTAACGTGCTGTAAATTATATAATATTATTGTCGAGAAAGGGGGAAAGCTTTGAAGTATATTAAAAATAATAAAATAATAATTACAATTATGTCGGCTTTAATCCTTGCCATATTGGTGGTATTAATAACAATGAATACAGATCAACAAGTTAATTTAAGTTATAATGAATTTTTAGATAAAGTGGAACAAAATTTAGTTGGTGAAGTTATAACATCCGACGCTCAAGATATAAAAGTTAAACTCAATGGGGAAGAAGACATAACTTATATAGTTCCAAACCCTAGAAGTGAAGACTTCAAAGAATTTCTACTTATAAACGGGGTAAAGGTAGTAGAATCTGAAACATCTTCACAAATCCAACTCATTCAGGCTATCCTTTTCATTGGACTTTTTCTAGGGATATTCTATTTCGTATATAAACAAATGGGTCAGAATCAACAAGGTAATAAAATGAAGATGGATTTTAAAGCTATTAATGCCAGTAGCATAACTTTTGAAGATATTGCAGGTAATGTAGAAGCTAAAGAATCCGTTAAGGATATCATAGATTTTCTCATTAAACCTGAGAAGTATGCTAAATATGGAGCTAGAATGCCACGAGGGGTTATCTTTTACGGTCCTCCTGGAACTGGTAAAACTCTCATGGCTAAAGCTATAGCAGGTGAAGCCGACGTACCATTTTTCTCCGTATCAGGATCTGACTTTGTCCAAATGTATGTAGGTGTAGGGGCAAGCAGGATCAGAGAGCTCTTTAAAAAAGCAAGAGAACATGGTAAAGCAGTTATTTTCATTGATGAAATTGATGCGCTTGGTAAGAAAAGAACAGCAGGAGCAGCAGGTGGTAACGATGAACGTGACCAAACACTGAATGCTCTTCTAACTGAAATGTCAGGTTTCAGGGATAGTGAAGGGATTGTAGTTATTGCTGCAACCAATCGATTGGACATATTGGATTCAGCCTTGTTAAGACCAGGACGATTTGATCGTCAAGTTGAAATTGGTTTACCGGATATAAAAGCGAGGGAGAGCATTTTAAGTCTACACATTCGTAATAAACCTTTAAGTGAACAAATTAATCTAGAAAAATTAGCAAAACAAACGGTGTATTTTAGCGGTGCTATGCTGGAAAACTTACTCAATGAAGCAGCAATTTTTGCAGCAAAAGATGGTAGTAGATTTATAGAAATGAATCATATCGACAAAGCATTTTATACAGTAGTAGCAGGCGCTGAAAAGCAGGATAGAAGTATGATCGATGAGCATGATAGACATATTACAGCTTATCATGAAGCAGGTCATGCACTAATGACTAAACTGGTAGCACCACGTAATTCCGTGACAAAGGTAACCATCATCCCTAGTGCCAAGGGAGCAGGTGGCTTTAGTATGAATATTCCTCCTGACAAGATGTATTACTCAAAAAAAGATATGAAAAGTCAAGTTATGATTAGCTTAGCTGGTAGAGCTGCTGAAGAGATTATCTTTGGAGAAGACGAAATAACAACTGGTGCTAGTAACGATATTGAAAAAGCAACGAGTATCATCAGTGATTATGTTCACAAATATGGAATGAGTGAGAAACTAGGTTTATTGAATATGAAACTACTCAATCAGGGTAGTGAGTCAAATGCAGTCGCTGAGTGCAGAGTGCTCATGAATGAGCTTTACCATGATACAAGGGAATTGCTTATTGAAAATAAGTATTACCTTACTAATCTAGCTAAAGCTTTATTAGAAAAAGAGACTCTTTCAGAAGATGACATCGAGATGATTTTAGCTGGGGAAGAGCTGATAAATACTGAACAGATGGATTTTTCTGATGCTGATGACTTTCGACAAACTGAATTAAACGGAGAGTTGATTTAGGATAACAGTTGTTATCCTTTTTTTTTGTGTGGGAATAAAGGCTTAGATACAAATTTTTATGTGGTAACAAAAATTAAAAATCGTGTAGAAGATAATCGTCTTTTTAAATTTTTAGCTATTCAAGATGAAGATAGAATCTACCAAGTAGGATTATCTATTGATACCCTTATAATTTCTAACGAAAAACCTGATTCATATTAATGAATCAGGTTTTTTATACTTACTTGGAAAAAGCTTCATCCACTAGCAAGTTTTAAAAGCATATTGATATACTGCTAATGAGATACTAACTCTAGAAAAAAAGTATTGAAGAGGATGAAGTTTATGAGTAAATTATTAATAGAAGATGCGAAAAAGCAAAATGAGTTTCAGGGTAGATTCATGATTTTTAAAAACTTAAATGATAATGGAGAGCGACTGATAGCCATTATTGGGAATGATACCGGTGATATGAAGGTCAATATAAACCCTTACAAAAAAGATCTTAATGTTGGTGATGTTATAGAAGCTAAGGCAGTCAATGACAGAGGTATTGAAATCAATACCTATAAAAAAGTAGAAGATGTAGATGTGGATGACTTTCTTCCATCACTGCCAGCTGAAGATCTTGACCGATATGTTAAGGAACTCGATGAACTAACTCAATCAAGTATTCACTCCGAAGAAGGGAAGCAGTTGAATACTTATTTTTTTGATAATCCTGCATTTATGGAGAAGTTTCAAAAAGGCATAGGGGGATTGGTTCAACATCATAATTACCTTGGTGGTTTGGTAGAACATACATTAAACGTTATGTACTTAACTAAGGTTTATGCTGAACGTTATCATGTAAAACATAAAGAGTTAGCTATTTTAGCAGCTAAACTTCACGATATTGGTAAAATTGTAGAGTACGATACAAATGGTCCTTTTACAGTAACCATGCGTGGTGATATGGAAGGTCATATTGTTATTGGATTATCCATGCTTGAAAAAGCTTTTGAAGCAGGAGGAGCATTATATTCAGATGAGTTTAAAGATAGACTCAGAGGAATTATTGTTCAACACCATGGTAAAGTGGAGTATGGTTCTCCTAAATCAGCAAACACGCCAGAGGCTTATATTGTTAATCTAGCTGATCAAGCTGATGCAGTTATGAATAAAATAGAAAAAATCAAAAAAGAAACAAAAGAAGGTACATGGTCAGAATATGACAGAAGAATTGGTACACGTCTATTATTCTAGTGTAGGTAAGTACTGCGTTTTGCTTATAAAAGCAATGAGGCGTCAAACCTCATTACTTTTGATATATTTCGCTAACGAAATAATCAAGCAACAAACCATACTTTCCTGCCCATACTTGGAACGTGACGTTAGTCACTTTACTTGTGGTATAGGAAAGTACTGCGTTTTGCTCGCAAGGAACCATACTTTCCTATCTCCAGTTTAAATGTGGCGTTAGCCACTTTTGTACTGATAAAACCTCAACAAGTTTAGCATAATCTGCTATAATGAAAGAAAAACCGTGGAGGCTTTTTATGCTGAAGTTAGAAAGCTATATTGAGATAGATACATTAATGACCTTCTATTATTTTGATTTTGCTAAGAATTATGTTTTTAAAGGTGAAAAACATAATTTTTGGGAAATGGTATATGTAGATAAGGGTGTTCTTGAAGTTATGGCTGATACGAAACATTATGTTCTAAATGCAGGTCAAATGATTTTTCATAAGCCCAATGAATTTCATAGTTTATGGGCTAATGGTGAAGTTGCGCCTAATGTTGTAGTTGTATCATTCGTAAGTCATTCAGATATAATGAAGACTTTTGAAAAAAAGATACTTCAATTAAATACTGAACAGAAGGAACTGTATAAAAAATTTATCAAAATAGCTAGAGGGCATTTAAATAAACATCATGAATTAATTGAGGACAATCCAGTAATAAGACAAATGCTTAAAATGAGCTTGGAAGCCTTTTTGTTAGAAATGATGCAAAATCAAGATGAAAGAAAATTGCCAGAATCCCTTCCCACAAAAGAAAGAATGGAAAAAGATATTGTTGATCATATTATTGAGTACATTAGAAAGAACTACAATATAAATCTATGCCTTCAAGATATTGCGGGGTACACTAACTTAAGTACATCATATATTAAAGCACTATTTAAACGACGTATGAATATAAGCTTAATGCGTTATTATAGACAGGTTAGAATTGAAAAAGCAAAAGAATTAATGAGAGAATCTTCAATGAGTTTCACTGAGATAGCAGATAAACTGGGATATGCATCTGTTCATTACTTCTCCAAGCAATTTAAAGATATAACAGGAATGACACCAACAGAATACTCTAAATCAATGGTTAATTATTAGAGGATTCTGTTAGAATACAGTGATTACTTATAATTTAGCAACATTAAACACATAAGATGAGGTGGCCACATGAGTAGAGCAAATAGAAAGAAGGATCACATTAGGATTTTTGAAGCATGTGAATTTGGTAATAGAGGAATCGATTATTTTGAGCAAATGAAGTTATCCCATAATGCATTACCTGAAATAGATTTTAATGACATTGATACATCTACAGTATTCCTTGATAAAAAAATTGGTTATCCAATAATGATTAATGCTATTACGGGTGGAATTGAAGAAGTTTACAAAATGAATAGAGACTTAGCTAAGGTGGCAAAAAGATTTAACATTCCCATGGCTGTTGGATCTCAATCCATAGCTGTTAAGAATAAAGGAGATAAGACAAGTTTTCAAGTTGTTCGTGAAGTCATGGGAGATGGTGTTGTTATTGCCAATATCGGTGCAGGTCAATCATATGAGCATGTTTATGAAGCAGTTCATATGATAGAGGCTGACGCTATCCAACTCCACATCAATGTTGCTCAGGAAATTATCATGCCAGAAGGTGACCGTTCATTTAAGGGGGTAATAGAACATATTGCTCGTTTAAAGGAGCGTTTAGATTGTCCTATAATCGTCAAAGAAGTTGGATTTGGCATATCTGGTGAAGTGGCAAAGAGACTTCAAGATGTTGGCATAGAATATATTGACGTCAGTGGAAAAGGTGGAACCAATTTCATCGAAATAGAAGATCAAAGAAACAACAAAAAAATTTATGAAGACTTTTATGAGTGGGGTATACCTACTCCAGTATGTATACATCAATGTCGACAGGAAGCATCGAATTTAAAACTCATTGCTAGTGGTGGTATTCAAAAAGCTGATCATATTTTTAAGTCGCTAGTATTAGGAAGCCATATCGTTGGTATGAGTGGTAGAGTATTGGACGAGTATTTAAAGAATGGTTTACACCAAACAGAGAGTTTTATTGAAGATTTATTGCATAAATTTAAAATTTTTATGTTGTTGACAGGATGTTGTGATATAAGTAAAATTCAGTATGTTCCCTATCACTGGGAGAAGATGTTATTGGAAAAATAAGAGAATAAAAAAGTTAAGGAAGTGCATTGACTTTTATGGAAATTCTCAATATACTATAATTGAATTTAAAATTGTAATGGATGAAGGATGTTGGAGATATCTTTAGTGATTTAGTCTGAAGATAACCGGAGAAGAAAGAAGGTGTGATGCTTGAAACACCTATCGAAGCTTTCAGGTCAGCCTACAATATCTGGACATTACCCTGGAGAGAGTCAATGAATTGACCATCGAAGAAGAAATTTACGTTTCAACGTAAAGAAGCTTTCAGATAAAAGGACAGGGCGTAAAAAGCGTAGCTTTGCTATTACTTTTTGCGCTCTTTTTAGTGGGGAAACAATTAACCTGCCTAGTCGGACTACGACTATGTTCTTTTATAGGGAGGCTTTTTCCTATAGTTGATGTGATAAATAATTCACAATTAGTTGACTAGATATGGACTAAAAATGAGCATAAAAAAGAACTTGAGGAGGATTAGCATATGGAAATATTAATGGGTGTTGTTTTACTTGTCTTAGTTTTAGGTGTTTTTTCATTATTTAGTCTAAAGGCACCAAAAGGTAGTCTAGCCATGTCAGGCCTAGCCAATGCTGCTATAGCTACCTTTCTTGTAGAAGCGATACATAAATATATTTTAGGTGATTTCATAGGTATTCAATTTTTAAACGAGACCGGAAGTGTTGCTGGTGGCATGGGTGGAGTTGCAGCAGCAGCCTTAGTAGCATTAAGTATGGGAGTAAACCCAATTTTTGCTTTGGTTACTGCAGTGGCTATCGCTGATTTTGGAATTCTACCAGGATTTATTGTAGGTTATTTAATGGGATGGATTGCACCTTATATAGAAAAGAAATTGCCTAAAGGTATCAATATCATCTTAGGTGCATTAATATTAGCACCTATTGCGCGTCTTGTTGCTGTAGCGTGTGATCCATTTGTTACAATTATATTGGATACAGTAGGTACAACTTTAATGGCTGCAACAGAACAATCACCTATTCTAATGGGCTTTTTCTTAGGTGGTTTGATTAAAATGATCTGTACCTCACCATTGAGTTCAATGGCATTAACAGCCATGTTAGGTCTAACAGGTTTACCTATGGGTATTGCGGCCATAGCCTGTTTCGGTGGTACATTTACAAACGGTATTATATTTAAGCGTTTAAAACTTGGAGATCAAGGAAAAGTAGTTTCAGTGATGCTTGAGCCGCTAACTCAGGCAGATATCATAACCTCTAATCCACTGCCTGTTTATTGCTCTAATTTCCTTGGAGGGGGGGTATCTGGAATCATTGCAGCCAGCTTAGGTATTGTTAATAATGCACCTGGGACTGCAGCACCTATTCCAGGAATGTTAGCACCATTTGCTTTCAATGATCCAGTAAATGTCGTCATAGCCTTAGCTTTAGCAGCAATTGCAGGTAGCTTAGCAGGCATATTTGGTGCTCAGGTCTTTAGATTGATTAAATATAAACCTGTTACCCCTGCTACCAGCAAGGCATAAAAAAGCCAAATTCATAAAAACCAAGTCTTTTTTGATAAAGACGTCAGAGTCAACCTCTCCTATAATAGTATTAAATACAATTACTGATGAAATACTTTATATAAAGGAGATGGATGAGATGAAACAAGTGACAGCGATAGTTATCGGAGCAGGAGATAGAGGAAACATCTATGCCAAGTATGCTTTAACACATTCTAAGGATATAAAAATAGTAGCAGTAGCAGAACCAGATCAAGAAAAAAGAACGCAAATGATGGAAGCACATAACATCTCTAAAGAGAATGTTTTTGAAAGTTGGGAAGAGTTATTAGCTCAACCTAAATTAGCAGATGCGGCTATCATTGCAACCCTTGATAAAGATCATTATGAGCCAACTAAACTTGCTTTGGAGAAGGACTACCATATATTACTTGAGAAGCCTTTATCTAATAATGCTAAGGAATGCGTATTACTAGGTGAGTTAGCAAAAGAATATCCTCACAAAGTATTTTCAGTATGCCATGTCCTTCGTTATACCAAGTTCTTCTCAAAACTTAAGGAACTAGTCGACCGTCGTGTGATTGGTGATATCATGACTATTAATCATAATGAATATGTTGGACGTATACATCAGTCACATAGTTTTGTCAGAGGGAATTGGGGTAACTCTAAAAGAGAAAGCCCAATGATTTTACAAAAATGTTGCCACGATTTAGACATTCTTCTTTGGCTTGTAGGAGCCAATTGTGTAAAAGTTTCTTCTTTTGGTTCTTTAGATTATTTTACTGGGAAGTATGCACCTGAAGGAGCTCCTAAACGTTGTCTTGATGGATGCCCAGCAGGTAATGAATGTGCTTACAATGCTGAAAAGATATACTTATCAGATAATGTTGGTTGGCCTGTATCCGTCATATCTCCAGACACAAGTTATGAGGCACGTAAGAAAGCACTAGAAGAAGGTCCTTACGGTATGTGTGTCTATCAAACAGATAATGATGTTGTGGATCATCAAATCGTTAATATGAGTTTTGATAATAACGTTACAGCAAGCTTAACAATGACTGCCTTCTGCAAAGATAGTGGACGTCACATTAAGATCATGGGAACGCATGGAGAAATTACAGGGGATTTTGATTACAACGAAATTCGTATCAAGCATTTTCCATCTAATGATGAAGAACTTATAAAGTTAACGAATGATTTAGCTGGTCATGGTGGTGGCGATACTGGTTTAATGAAAGACTTTGTTGAGTTAGTTAGAAATGATGGCAAACTTAAAGGTAAGACAGAAGCATCCATATCCGTTCAAAGTCACATTATGGCATTTGCGGCAGAAGAATCTAGAGTTACCGATCGCGTACTTAAGATAGAAGACTTCGTCGAGGAAGTAAAAAATAAATAATCGCTAAACTAAAGACTGAGCTCAATAGGCTTAGTCTTTAGTTTTATTTTGGGCTTTAGGGTAGATGTTGGATACTTTCTTGGTATTATTATTGTCAAACAGGTGGGGTGGATGTTATGATAGAGATAAGTGATGCGCAATCGATTGCATCAAATTTGTAAAAGGGGACTTATCTATGAAAAAAAAAGTATTTGTGTTTTGGGGCGGGGTTATAGCTATTATAATCGTTGCAGCATTGTTTTTTTATCAGCTTCCAACTCAGACAGAGACTGAAGTCAATAAACCAACTGCAGCAACAGAAGAGGAAAATGTTATAGAAGAAGAGAAAGAAGAGCCTAGAGTTCTTGTACATCAAAATGGTAGCCAGATTCGTATTACAGTATATGGAAATGCAACGATTCTAGAATATTGTATGGACAATATTTTAAAGGTGAATTATCTACCAGATAAACTAAAAGGCGAAAGTGTTGGAGTTGTTGGGCGTTCGTCATGGGTTCCAGTGGAGTATGTTGTAGAAGATCTTGAAGCCAATCCTTTGGTTATGAAAACAGATGCTATGTCCATCGCATTTGATAAAGTTGCTAACGAGCTGAAAATATATGATCAAGATGAGAATTTAATTCTTACTCAACAAGCGATAGAAGATTCGATAACGGATGAACTAACTTTTAGTCACTCTCCTGATCAGAAGTTCTATGGGATTCATGGCTTTGATGCTACTGAAAGCTCAGATAAATATTTAAGTAGAGATAAAGGCGGACGTGTTGAAGCAGGACAGCAAGGAGATTCAGGTGCACCACTTATATGGACCAATAGTGGATATGGACTATTATTTGATTCCGATGGTGGGCTTTTCAAATTAAAGGATGATACAATCCGTTTCTCAAAGAGTTCAAAGAAAGATATTGAATACTATGTGATTCTTGGAGAACCAAAAGAAATTATGTCTGGAGTAGCTGAAATCAGCGGTAAGCCGCCAATGTTTCCAAAATGGTCTTTAGGCTTTACCAATAGTGAATGGGGTATTGATCAAGAGGAGCTAGTAGATATCGTTGATACATATCGTGAAAAAGACTTTCCGATTGATAACTATACACTTGATTTTGATTGGAAAGCTTGGGGAGAAGATAATTATGGGGAATTCAGATGGAATAATGAAAAGTTCCCTGATGGTGCCAGCGGTCAACTAGCCAATGATCTCCTTCAGCAAGGGGTTAAACTAACAGGAATAATGAAACCAAGAATTTTAACAGGAACTACTCAGGGGGATTATGCCGAGGAGCATGGTTACTTTTATCCTAATCAAAAAGACTATCCAGAATACTTTTCTGGTAAATTAGCCAATGATATAGATTTTTCTAACCCAGTAGCAAGGTCTTGGTATTTTGATCATGCTAAAGAAGCTTTTGACACAGGCATCATTGGTTGGTGGAATGATGAAGCAGATGAATTAGGTAATAATCTACAACATATGAATATGCAAATGGCTCTTTACCAAGGCCAACGTGGCTATAGCGATCAAAGAGTATGGTCCATTAATCGAAATTTCTATTTAGGTGCTCAACGTTATGCCTATGGTCTTTGGTCAGGAGACATCAATTCAGGGTTTAATTCCATGGCTAATCAAAGAGAGAGAATGCTATCCAATATGAATATCGGTCAAGTGAAGTGGGGAATGGACACCGGTGGTTTTAATGGAATGAATCCTTCACCAGAGAACTATACTCGTTGGATGCAATTTAGTGCCTTCACACCAATTTTTAGAGTTCACTCTCGTTTAGACCAACAAAGACAACCTTGGCTTTATGGTGAGGTAGCAGAAGAAGCCGTAAGAGAAGTGATGCATTTAAGATATCAGCTTATACCTTATATATATGGCTATGAACGCCAAGCCTATGAAACTGGGTTAGGACTTGTAAAACCATTAGTATATGATTATCCGAATGATTCTAATGTAGAAAACTTAATAGATTCTTGGATGTTTGGTGATTACCTATTAGTATCACCTGTAGTAGAAAAAGGACAAAGTAATAAAGAGATTTATTTACCAGAAGGTAAATGGATTGACTACTTTGATGGAACTGTTCATGAAGGTGGTCAAATCATTCAATATGCTGTTGATAATGTAACATGGAGCGATATTCCTCTCTTTATTAAAGAAGGAGCTATCATACCTACCATGGAATATATGGATTATGTAGGACAAAAAGAAGCTTCAAGGATTTATATTGATGTATTCCCTGCTGGTGAGGTAAGCCAGTTCATGTATTATGAAGATGATGGGCAGACTTATGAGTATGAGGACATGGGTTATTTCAAACAACTTATTACAACACAAAAGACAGAAGAAAATGCTGTTATAGGCTTTAGCTCTATTGAAGGGGGATACGAGCCGGAAGTAGAGGAGTATATCCTACGAATTCATCAAGTTACAGGGAATCAATTACTACTGAACGGTAGTGAATTAACTGTTTACGATTCAATGACTGAATTAGATAGAGTTGATGAAGGTGCTTATATTGAAGAGGGGATTTACGGACAGTGCTATGTTGTTAAGATAAAAGCAGGAAAAGAAGCAGAAATAAGTATCCAATAAACTGTAATATGTTTTAAGAAGATGACTTCTAGTAAAATAGGGGTCATCTTTTTTATTTATAAGAAACCCTTTTGAATGAGGAAACTAAATTAATTAGTACAAAAAAGGATAGCTAAGAAGGGGTGTCATTTTGTAATTGTACAGTTTCAAATAGAGTTCTAAAAGGATTACTTAAAAGATATAGAGCAGCACGGAGGTAGATGAAACTGTTCTGCTTATATGGAAGGTTTAAGACACAGTATACTCTTATAATCAAATGTTAAGAACTATAAGTTCTCCCCACATTTAAGAGTTACTTTAATAATGTAAATAGACTGAAAATAATAACATTGATATAGTAGTTGACAGTGTAGGGGAGAGATGATATACTAATCTTCGTTGTTAAGAAAACAACACAAAACGACAAAAAAGTAAACAAGATGTAATGTTTGCAATATTTATTAATATATAACATGATATAACAAATAATAATTTGAATATCTTGTTGACAAACATCAGTACATCTGGTAGAATATAATTCTGTTGCGAAAACAGCAGGTTATAATTTAGAACATTGGAAACTGAACAGTGTAACACATACCCAAGAAATAAACTTTGATTTCGTTAGAATTTAATTCTA
>NZ_PQDH01000028.1 GCF_002964605.1 Vallitalea okinawensis | reverse complement strand
CTGATTTTGCACAATTGAGCGATTTAAACAAAAGTAATCTCATAAAAGAAATGAAAACAATTTTACCACAAGTAAAGTACATAAGTATCAATGGAACTAAAGTTTAGTTATTTGGAGGTAATCAAATGAGTTTAAAACATGAGTTTTTACTTTCATCTGGAGATAGAAGAGTTGATGGTGGATTAATGACTCTGGAATATAGAGATGCAATACCAACAGAATGTAAACTAGTTATACAAGATGAGTTTGTTAGATACATTACAGATTTACTGATGTGGGTACCAACTTATAATCCCGATAAAGATGAAGACGGATATGGATTAAATTATTGGGGAAATACGATTATTGATAAATTAGGCTGCGATAAACTAATTACAATAATGCAAGGTTGGAAACTGATTATGGAAGTTGCGCCTAGGAAGATAAATCTTAAAGGGGGATTTTGCTGGAACGAAGAAATGGAAAAAGGTTATTATAAAACGCTTGAGTTTGATAAAATAATATTACTCGAAACTATAAATAAGCTGATCTTGTTTGGGGAGAAGGTAAAAAAAAGCAATTACTTAAATTATCACATGGGAATATAAATATTTAATTCATTAAAGTTTAGTTTAATTCGCTTATTTATATGCATATTAGTATTATGTTGGCTCTAAGAAGAAAGGGGGAATTTGATGAGCTTAAAGAAATTAGACAAGCTCTAGAGAGAGTTAGTGATGAAAAATCATTCATAGAGTTTCTCCAAGTTTTATCAAATGATTATCTAATAAATGACGAAAGTTGGGAAAATCATAGTATTGATACCTTCTTAGAATCAAGCAAAGAATGGGCAGAGGTCTCAATTAATGGATTAGATCTTTACGAAAAAGAAAATAACATTTGGAAGCGTTGTGCAGATATTTTGTATATGGGGAAAATATATGAATAGTTATTAGGTATGTTTTTATGGAATAAGGTAAGTAAAGTTAATTTAATATATAAGGTGGAATTTTATGATTATAGCACATATTCTTATGATTTTACTAAATGTTTTAGGTATTATTCTAGTAGTCCCTCTAAGGCATAAGTCACTAATTTATAAGTATCTTAATGTATTCTTTATTACTAAGATAGTTTTTCAGTTACTAAATATGCTTTATTCAATGAGCTTATCCTTTATTATTAATATATATCGTGACTTTATAGGTATATTAGGTTATGTTAATATTTTTGTTTTTATTCTAGGGTGTATTCCTTATTGTATACTTATCTACGGTATGTATAAAGTTAGTAAATCATCTGAAAATCTTATTATAATAATTAAAGCTCAATTTAATACAGAGGAGGTGTTCATTTGAGGTCACTTGAACCCTTTGAGAAAAGGAATATTACTTTTAACTTAATTAACGAAGACTAAAAACCCTTTTGAGTGAGTATAGATCAAATAAGCTATTTAATATCGGAGGTAAAATTATGGAGTTTGAAAATATTAATGATGATTTATCAGGGATTAAAGGTTGGCTGATTGTAGCAGCCATTGGGGTGATTTTGAGACCTATAACACTTTTAATATCTTTAATTGGTAGCATTTCTTTTATAGGTAGTGATTCAGGTAGAGCACTAACAACAGTAGGCGCAGAATTTTATCATCCTTTATGGGAACCATCACTGTATTTTGAATTGATAACTTCTATTTTATTTTTTATTGTTAGTTTATTCCTAATATACTTCTTCTTTAAAAAGAAAGCAAGGTTTCCTAAAATGATCATAATCTATTTCGTTTCTTATGGACTCACTTTAATTATAATCACTATACTATTAAGTATTATTATGCCTTATGACATTTCTAGTAATTGGGGAGAGACAATAGTTAACTTGATTCCAATCATTATTTGGTGCATATATTTCTTTAAGTCAGAAAGAGTGAGGAATACTTTTATTAATTAATTTAAATGGTATCTAAATCATATTTTAGTCTATATAAAAAGGGTACATCACACGAAGATATGAGCATGATGTACCTTAATTTTGTGTAGGAAAAGTATTTTCTTACTTTACTTCTATTGAATCTCAGTTTTACGCACCTCTGTAGATGAGGTCGTTATTCCAAGAGCCACGACAAATTGTTGAAGCAAGACATTCGAAAGTTATCTTTAGGACATTTTTACTATATAAGGATATAGCTTTACTACCTGAACTAGAAGCTTGAATAACAAATTTTAAACATTTGTGGTTTTCTAGTTCTACTAAAATAGTCAAAAGGCACTCTTCTACATTTCCAAATAAATTAACAATCGCAAATATTTCGGTAGGTTCATCACTCTGATACATCACCTGATTTTCGCCAGAATTTAACACATAACTCGAATTATCAAAAAGTTCTGATTCGACAGGACATTCACATCTACGATCTGTTTCAGAACCTCTTAGGATAATAAATACAGTCCAAGATCCAAAACAAGTCCCTCCATCTAAACTATCACTTTTACATTCTACTGTTATTTTACGAGCCTGCTTTGTGTTAGCAATTATTTCATTTGAAGCAAAAATGTCATTTCTAGGTATTTCGAACTCCAAACACTCCCCATTCTCCAATTCCACAAATACAAGTATATTGCAGTCAGTGTTAGACCTACTTACCCGTAACTTAATCTCTACTGGCTCATCACTTTCAAAAATTTTTAAGCATTCTCCACATTCTAAAGAAAAACCTCCGCTAAATCCTCGTGTAGTACTAATAGGACATTCGCATTCACGCTTAGACATATTTTCAAATTTATGTTTATCTTTATACACTAAAAACACCTCGTCCATTATCACTTAGTATAATATATGCTTGTACAATTCTATTAGTGCAATGGACTGTAAACTATCTTTTAATTACTAGGGGAGCCGTTGAGGCTCTTTTCAATGTATTGAGTTAAAAGAGTGACTATTTAAAAAAATTCAGAAATAAACATATAGTTTGATCATCGTAGGCATAGAAATGAACTTTTGTGAATAAGATGGAGTCTAATATACATGTATATAAAGTAATAGTATATTATAAACTATATAAGATTTAATAAACTTATAATACAAGGAAGGAGTACTTGGTACAATGAAAACAATGAGGATTAGTATTTTATCCATACTTATAATAGTCTCCATTGCTATTAGTGGATGTGTAGACGTTGAATATAATGAGGAATATGAAAACTCTAGTATTAACAAGTCAACTCACATACTAGACCGTGCCCTTCAGGTAACTCGACTATTATATGATAAGGACATGAATGAGCTTTCAAATTATGTACATCAAGATAAAGGTGTTAGGTTTATACCATATTCGAATGTAACCTCAGAGGACTTAGTCTTTATGCCATCTGAAGTCGTTTCACTTTATGAAAGTGAAGAAAAGTATACATGGGGAAGTTATGATGGGAGCGGAGAACCTATTGAGGTAACTTTTAAGGAGTATTATGAAGAATTTGTATATGATATGGATTTTGCAAACGCTGATATCATTGGTAATAATACTCTAATTGGAGAAGGCAACTCAATTGTAAACATCCATGAGGAATTTCCAGACAGTAAATTTGTAGAATTTCATTTCACAGGAGAAAACCCAGAGTATGGAGGAATGGATTGGTCAAGTTTAAGATTAATATTTGAAGAAGTTGATGGTAATTGGTATCTGGTAGGTATAGGACATGGACAATGGACAATCTAGTATTAGAAGTCTTTCTATTAATTTAGAAGGGCTTTTTTCTATAATGGGATAGAATCTTATAGTGGTTTTTGAAGGAAATTTTTAGTATAATCAAATAGTAAACTCATATAGAAATAGTTGACCTGACGATGTAATTATCAAAAGCAAAGTTAATCAATATAAGGATATATGGAGGGTAAAGCGGTGAAGAATAAGAGTTTTCTTAGTACAAGAAATGCAGTAATTACATTAATTCTTTTTGTTTGTATGTATCTTTTAATTAATGGGTCTCCCTTTGGTTTAGCTAAACTTAATGAGATCACAGATGGGCATAGTATCTTAGATATGGAGATGAGTGGTTATACTGTAGACAGGGCTTATGAAATTTTTGATGCTCTTGGTGAAGAGGGAAGAGCCTTTAATTTGAAATTTATCATTCCACTAGACTTCGTATTCCCACTTTCTTACGGTATATTTTATTTCATGACATTAACTTTAATTGTTATGAATATAGGGTTTAAGATAGAAAGACCTTGGGTAATAGGCTGCATTGGTTTAACAGCAACTATTTTTGATTTGCTAGAAAATATCATGATTGTTTACTTATTACAAAATTATCCTCAGCGACTTGAAGGGGCAGTGAGAATAGCAAGTATATTTACCCAATGCAAAGCTTTCTTTAATATGATTAGTTTGCTCTTAATTGTTGTCGGCTTATTGATTGTATTAATTAAAAAAGCTCATCAGACTATAAAGATTAAAGGGAATTAATATAGTAAATATCAGAAAAAGTTTGAACAGTCAACAGGATATTGTGATAAATGGAAAAATAAAGTATAATATATATGATAAATATATATAGAAGTAAGGAGGGGATTTAGATGGAGCCAACATTTGGATTTCAAGAGGAAGTAAAAGAATTAAAGCATTCAGGACCAGGCATAGCATCTTTCATCATTTCATTAGTTTGCATTATTCTGTTAGTAGTTCTGTTTGGAGTGGCATTAATTAGTGAATCAGGAGAATTAGCTTTAGATGAAGAAGAGGCAATGTATTTGGTATTAGGTTTAGTAGGGATTATAGATGGTATTTTGAATATTATTGGAGTTGGGTTAGGGATTTTTGGAATTGTTCAAAAAAACAGAAAGAGAGTTTTTCCTATTATAGGTCTAATAATAAATGGAACATTACTTTTATTTTTTATATACCTTTTTATCTAACTTAATCAATTCTAAATATATACAGTAGAGATTCTTTTCAAAAGGAATCTCTACTTTTTAACTGCAATTCCGACTAATTTAATTAATTTTAAGATTTTGAAGTTAGTTATATGTGTCTGCAAAGTATGTTATAAAACTATTTGAGGTGGTATGATGAAGAAAAGTTTGAAATATTGGATATTAGGTTTCCTTTTAGTTCTTAGTTTAATATCCTACTTAGTATACAATATTGAAATAGTTGATTTAGATTATTTAGATACTTATCAAGTCATTTCTGAAGTTGATGAAGATAAAGTATCACTTAATGGTGAATATAATAGGGTACATCTTTTAAAGAATGCTAGGGATTATTCAGATTATATAGATTCATATTTTTATATATATTATGATATAGATACTGTTGATTACTTAGATTTTGAAAATGAAGATTTGTTAATTGTAAACCCAGAAGGAGAAACTGGAATAGAAGGGGATTCATTTTCGGTAAGTAAAATCATAAAGTTTCGATCATATGCATTTCTATATATGAGTGATTCAGGAACCTATAAAATAGAGTCGGAAGACGGAAGGTATCAATGTTCTTTCTATGCACCAATACCAAAAGGTATATTGGATGAGGACACAGAGTTTATTCTATTGAAGTGGAAAAATGATGATAGTAACATCACTACACACTATGATAGATCAGAATAAATGTTGAAAAATTCTAATTGTGAAGTACAAAGCACTATAGCCCATACTATAGTGTATTTTTTTTTGTTTTACCCTAGTAGTTTCTACAGTTCGGACCACCGTATTGAGTAACCAAATATTTAGCCATACGAATATCACATTTCTTAATTCGTACAGGATACTCTAATTTCTTTTCATAAATCCACATACATATTTCCCCCAGTTAGTTTGATTAACATTGATATTCCCAAGGCCATGGTCCTTCTTCCCATTGCCAAGGATAAGTGCTTGTGCTATGACCAAAGTTTGTTAGTGGACCAAAATGCATTTCATACATTTTTGTTGCTTTATCCAGCTGACAACATAAACGATTATAGTAGATAAGTGCTTCTTTACAGTCAGGATGGGTATCTAAATAGAGATTGAGATCAAGACAAGCAAAACCTAGTTCTTGAATCTGTCGCATTAAATGTTCCCGCTTGTTCATTTTTTAACCTCCCATGGTCTAACTAATTCTTTAAAAATTGTACCCTTTCTGAATCCAACATTGATTGGAAGGAGATCACGATATATTTGGTCCTTGACATAAGATTCCGATAGCTGTAAGTCTGGCATATATGGATCACCGCAGGTATACTCATCTTTTGGATTGCATTTGTGTTTATCCATGAACTAACCACCTCAAAATAATATTCTCTATATATAAAATATTAAGAGGACAAAAAGTGCGTGAATAGATAAGAAAAAAATATTCATGAATCCACCGATACATAAAAGTATTTAAATGGGAGGTTTATTTTATAGATTGTCCTAATAAGGCTTTGACAAGAGTATCAAAAGACTGGAATTTGTATTGGTAATTCGCTCCAAATCTTTTTCATAAATCATATAATCCAAGCATAGTTTTTATTAAAAGCAAGTAAATGGGGTAGGTTTATGAAAAATTATTATGGACGAGTATTATTTTATGAAATCTTAGGGATCTTAGTTATTTTTGTTCTTGGTTATGTGTGGCATTCTCTTTACTCAGTGTTTGATTATAATCCTATTGTCGGGCTTTTTAGTCCAATTAATGAAAGCCCATGGGAGCATATAAAGATTATTTTTTTTCCATGGTGGCTATATGCTATTTTAGAATACCCTTTAGTAAAATTTAAGATTAATAATTATTTTTTTAGTAAATCTATTGGAGTAATTGTATTTCAAATTGTTACATTAGGTGTTGTGTATGTTGTAGAATGTTTTACTGGTAGTCATAGTTTAATTTTCACGATTATCATGTATCTCACTGGTTTA
Organism: Vallitalea okinawensis; assembly: GCF_002964605.1. Taxonomy (NCBI): domain Bacteria; kingdom Bacillati; phylum Bacillota; class Clostridia; order Lachnospirales; family Vallitaleaceae; genus Vallitalea; species Vallitalea okinawensis. The sequence continues at coordinate 19,664 of NZ_PQDH01000028.1, read as the reverse complement.
AGTCTAGGAGTAATTTCCAGTTATTATTTATTAACTAATCTTTGTGAAAATAGTATACTTGAAAAAATAGGACTTATTTTATTTTTAATTGAGTTTTTTATTATTTTTATTTTTACGATTAATCCTCCAAGGCTTGATTATTTTAAAGATGTTAAAGCTGGTACCTTTGGTATATATGGATATAGATGATAGCAAATTAATTCTAGTATGCAAAAGGATAGCAGTACATAAAACAAAAGACAAATGCAAATAATATTGAAGAACATAATGTTAACTGATTAGGAGGAAAATCAATGAAACACGTGGCAATACAAAAAGATTTAACACCTATTAAATCTTATTTGGAAGATAAAGGATATGATGTTAGAGAATTTGATGGCAATGCTCAGAATGCGATTGACGAATATGGTGAAGTAGATGCTATCGTAGTTACAGGCATGGATAATAATACTTTAGGAATGCAAGATACTGCATGTAGAGCTTCGATTATCGATGCTACAGGTAAGGACCCACAACAAGTAGAAGAAGAATTATGTAAGAAAAAATAGATATTAAGTTTTATAAGGCTCCAATCCTGGAGCCTTTTTTTAGTGTAAGAAAGTACTGTGTTTTGCTCGCAAGGAATCATACTTTCTTGCACATACTTGAAATGTGACGTAAGTTACTTTTTTTGGACTAAAATCAATTGACATCCAAGGCAATATCTTATAAAATAGAACTGATCGATTTGATAATTGATTTATTCTTAGATGACGGAGGTAACCAAAATAGTATGATTATTATGTAATTCTCTTAAAATAGACTAATTTCAAATATTTAATATTAGAACATTAGGGGTAGTATGTCCATTTTTAGCCTTAGGTCAATTATGGGATAGAGAATGTATAGCATAATTTAGTAACTATTTTGAGTACTGTTGAAATATTAATTGACGTCATTTGATGTTTATTGAGGCAATCAAGAAATAGGTAGATGCCAGTATACTTATGATTTCTGTATGTATGCTTTGGTGTTATATGCGATAAAATACATTATTGGTTAAACATGGCACACCCTTAATTAGTGGGGTGATTTTTTATGCTTATTATGAATGAAATTACTAAATCCTATGATGGGATTATTATAATAAAAAATATTAGCTTCAAGTTATTTAAAGGTAATAAGATTGGCATGATTGGTAAAAATGGTGTTGGAAAAACAACTTTGATAAAACTGATTATGGGGGAAGAAATACCTGATCAGGGTAGTGTTATAATAGAACCCCATATGAGAATAGCTCATTTAGGTCAACAAATTGAATACGATATAACCAAAAATGAAGCTATAAGAAAGATCAAAGACTATTTTTGCAATAATAGTGGAGCAAACAAAGCTTTTATTAAACAACTTCACAAAGAGATGATTGAGATTCTTGATAATAAACAAGGTATAGATACACTGAGTGGTGGAGAGAAGACTAAATTAGGTTTGTTATTAACGCTAACAGAAGATGCTGATCTATATATCCTCGACGAACCAACAAATCATTTAGATATAAGAACAATTGAAGCTCTTATGGTGTATATACAAAAGCTCAACAAAACTATTTTGATAATTTCTCATGATCGTGAGTTCCTAAATGGGACTGTTAGTAATATAATAGAAATAAAACCTAACCAAGCTATTACCTATGAAGGAAATTATGATAGTTATAAAGAACAGAAGTACTTGGAAAATGTTACGAGAGAGAAAGCCTATACAAAACAAGAAAGAGAAATTAAACACTTAAAAGCTATTATTGAAGATAAGAAACGGTTCTACAACAAAGCACATAATAGTGCTGGGCAGAATGACTTTTTGAGAAGTAAAGCCAAAAAACATGTGTCAACAATCAAGTCCACTGAAAAGAAACTTGATAAGATTCTAGCTAATAAAGTTGATGCACCTGAGGAAGAGCAAGTAGCAGCTTTTCAATATCTCAATAAAATTGATCAAGAAGACTTACCATCATGTCTTATACATGTTGAAAATATAGTTAAGAGTTATCACAAGCCTTTAATTGAAGACTTAAGTTTCCAAGTATTTAGAGGTGATCGCATAGCGATATGTGGTGCAAATGGTACTGGAAAGACAACATTAATCAAAATGTTAGTAGGGGATATTACCGTTGATAAGGGTTCTCTTAAAAAGACACCCCGTTTAAAAGTGGGCTATTTCTCTCAAGAGATGGATAATCTAAATATTAAGCATACGATTCTTGAAGAAGTTAAGAATAATTCTTTCAGTGAATCTGAGACAAGAACGATTTTAGCTGGATTTCTTTTTCGAGGTGAGGCTGTCTTTAAGAAAATAAAAGACTTGAGTATGGGTGAAAAAAGTAGAGTTGTTTTTGTAAAACTCCTTATGGGCCATCCTAATATACTCATGTTAGATGAGATAACCAATTATATGGATATTATTTCAAAAGAGTGTTTAGAAAAAATATTATGTCTATATCAAGGAACAGTTATATTCATTAGCCATGATTTATATTTCATAAGAAATATTGCTAACCGTATTATAGAATTTAAGAGAGATGACATTCAAATTTTTGATGGTCTTTACGAAGAAATGAGGAGTTGGGAAGAAAGGCAACAGCAAGAAAAGGATCAAAAAATAGCTGGTAATAAAGAAATTATAAGGAATTTAGCGATGTTAGAATATCGATTAGTATATGTTAATAGTAAACTTTGTGATGTATTCTTGGGTTCAGAAGAAAAAATTGCGTTAGAAGATGAATTTAGTGAATTATGTAAAGAAATAAGTGAAATTAAAAATAAAATTAATTAATTTACTTCAAGGTCAAAGATCTATGGTACAATGAGTACAAAGGTAGGTAATACTACTTTATATACTAATTAGGAAAAGGCGCTCAGAAAGGGATGTATAACAATGAATAGTACAGATGTAGCTAAAGCAGCTATAAAAGTAGCGATAACATCAAGTCGTGCCACAGAAGAACAAATAATAGAAGCTTTATACAAGCATGGTGTTAAAGCGGTAGCAGTCGATATTGGTGGTGACTTGATTGATAGTATTCCGAAAATAATTGAGCGAGCCATTGTTGCTTCAAGAAGAACTGGAATTATTAAAGAATGTCATGTACATGATGGTGCTGTTGCTGGAGCTGCTAGAGAAGCTATCATGCAAGTATCAACTAAAGCTACAGGTTTAAATGTTGGTGGTAAAATAGGTATCGCAAGACATAAAGAACATATCAGTGTATGCATTTTTATGAGTATAGGGCTTTTACATTTGAATGAAGTAGTCATTGGTATCGGCCATCGATCAATACCAGAAGTAAAAGATTGATAGATATTTTTCTTGACATGGATAAGCATTATCAATTATACTAGATAGAAATATAAAGCTTGCTATGGGCAAGTAATGAACATGTAGTTAGGTAGTTAATAGTAGAATAGCAGAATGGTAGAATATTGATTTTGTGTTTTAGCTCTTTTAGGTGGAGTGTATCTATTTGCCATTCTCTGCCCAGAAGAGCTTTTATTATATTTAAAAGGAAGGATGGAAGTATGGTAGGAAAAAAAATATCTTTATTACTCAGTTTAATACTCATTGTGAGCACCATTGTAGGTTGTACTTCAGGGAATGATACATATACCATTGGTGTGACTCAAATTGTTGAACATCCAGCATTGGATAGTTCAAGGGAAGGATTTATGCAGGCCTTAGCAGATAATGGCTATGTAGAGGGCGAAAATATCGTTGTTGATTATAAGAATGCACAAGGTGACATCAACACAGCAAATACCATTGCTAATGGATTTGTTTCAGATAGTGTTGATATGATCTTTGCGATAGCAACTCCTACGGCCCAAGCTGCATACAATGCTACAAAAGATATACCAATCTTAATTACAGCAGTTACAGACCCTGTAACAGCTGGGTTAGCTCAGTCCATGGAGCAATCAGGTACAAACGTTACAGGAACTAGTGATATGACACCCATTGATAAGCAATTTGAACTACTGGTTCAATTAGTTCCAGAAGCTAAGAAAGTGGGTATCGTCTATAATACTGGCGAGTCAAATTCTGAAATCCAAGTTGCTATGGCAGAAGAAGAAGCATCAAAGCTTGGACTTGAACTAGTTAAGAAGGGTGTTACAGATGTTAATGAAGTTGCACAAGCTTTAGAGTCATTTGTCAACGATATTGACGTTTTGTATGTACCTACAGATAACATGATAGTTTCAGCAATGCCTTTAATCACTGCTAGAACATTAGAAGCAAGTGTACCGGTTATTGGTTCAGAGGAAGGCCAAGTTGAGCAAGGTGCAATAGCTACAGAAGGAATCAATTACTACGAGCTTGGTTATCAAACTGGAGTTATGGCTGTTAAGGTTATCAAAGGTGAAGAGCCAGGAAATATCAGCTTAGAAACTTTAGAAAATACTGAATTGGTTATTAATAAGACTTCGGTTGATCAGTTAGGAATGACTATACCTGCTGAGCTAGTACAAGACGCCAAAACGTTAGATTAGATATAATAACTTTAACATAAAATACTGACTAGAAAAATAGAAAAGAATTAATAAGAGCAAGTAGGTGAGAAGATGACATTTTTGTTAGTGAGTCCAGAAGCAATACTTAATTTAATAGTTAGCTCCGTTGAACAGGGACTTATTTATGGAATCCTGGTTTTAGGAGTGTATATAACATACAAAATATTGGATTTTCCTGATTTATCTGTGGATGGCTCATTTCCTCTGGGGGGAGCTGTAGCAGCTACGTTAATTATTTCAGGGGTTAATCCATTTGTAGCTACATTAATTGCTATAGTAGCAGGGATGTTAGCAGGTTTTGTAACAGGCTTTTTACATGTAAAATTGAAAATAACAAATTTACTTTCTGGAATTCTTGTAATGATTGGACTATATTCAGTCAATTTAAGAGTTATGGGGAAAGCTAATATACCTTTATTTAATGAAAGCACAGTTTTTTCTACAGGACTGCCTGTCCTACTAATGATAGCTGTATTTGCTTTTGTAATGAAATTTGTTATGGATTTATTCCTTAAAACAAAACTGGGTTTCTTAATCAAAGCAACAGGTGATAATCCTCAACTGGTGACATCATTAGGTATGGATATAGGCTATACTAAAATCATCAGTTTGATGTTAGCTAACGGATTAGTGGCTTTATCCGGAGCATTAGTAGCACAATATCAGGGATTTGCTGATATTACCATGGGGACAGGACGTATTGTTATGGGATTAGCTTCTGTTATTATTGGTATTGCGATCTTTAAAAGACTATCATTTATGGCGGCTACAACGATGGTTTTAATAGGGTCGATTATGTATAATTTTGCAATTGGATTAGCACTATTAATGGGGTTACCTCCTACAGACCTCAAACTCATAACTTCTATTATCGTTATTGTTGCATTAGCTGTTAACAATAAAAAGGGAAGTTTTAAATTGAAAACACCTAATTTTTCAGGAGGTGGTTCTCGTGTTGCATCTGCAAAACCTAACAAAGGTCTTCAATAAAAATACAGTTAATGAGAATAAATTATTTACAAATTTAAACTTATTAGTGAATAAAGGTGATTTCATAACCATTATTGGTAGTAATGGTGCAGGGAAATCCACTCTTTTAAACTTGATAGCAGGGACTTATCTATGTGATGAAGGGAATTTACTACTTCACGATCATGATATAACATTATTTCCTGAATATAAGCGTACTAGAAAAATTGGTAGAGTATATCAGGACCCCAAAAAAGGAACTTCTCCCTCATTAACTGTTTTAGAAAACTTATCACTTGCTTATAATAAAGGAAAGAGTTATAATTTATCATTTCTTGTTGCAAAGAAAAAAGAAGAATTTTTCGTGGAGCGGCTTAAGCAACTGAATATGGGATTAGAGGATAAGTTGCATACCAAAGTAGGCTTATTATCTGGAGGGCAACGACAAGCAATAAGTATCATCATGGCTACCTTATCAGATCCAGATTTGTTACTACTTGACGAGCCGACAGCGGCGCTAGACCCTAAAGCAAGTGAGCGTATCATTGAAATCGTTCATAAAGTAATTGAAGATAGGAATTTAACAGCTCTTATGGTAACTCATGATTTACATCAGGCTGTTACTCTTGGAAATCGGTTATTAATGTTCCATCGTGGTGAGATTATTTTATCACTAATGGGAGAAGAGAAAAGGGAGTTAACAATCGAAAAATTACTTCATCAATTTGAAACAGCACAAAATGATGATATTATATCGGATAGAATACTATTTTCATAGTGAAAAAAGCAGATGGTTTTAAGCTATCTGTTTTTTTTGTAGCTAAAATCAATATTTTCTAAGAATGATATTGACAATCATTATCAAATATGATATATTAAATATACCCTCATTGATACACATATAAATTTTAAATAATATTTAATTGCATGTTATGTCACTTACCCGACATCTAACATAGTTGGACAGAATATTAAATATTAAATTCCTATTTCCTCAAAAAAATTATTAGCGGATTTTTTTAAACAAAGCGTTTCCTCCGAACGCTTTGTTTTTTTGTAGTGCAGGATAGTACTGGGTTTTCTTGCAAAGAACAATATGTAACATTCACCTACTTGAACGTAACGTAAGTCACTTTAATTGTGAAGAAATATCTACCTATAATTTTATTAAGGGGGAGGAGGAAGTTTTTTTATTCAACATGATCTGAGTTTAGTATGGTTTCTTAAGTTCATTATATTACCAGTTGATAATATGTATAATTCTCTTAAAATAATCATAAAATGATATTGACAATCATTATCAAGTGTGTTATATTTAATATACCCTCATTGATACACATATAAATTTTAGAAATAAATATTTAATTACTTGAATGAATGCTATGTCAGTATAATTACTTACCCGACATCATCAAAGTTGGACATTAAATATTAATTCCTAATTCCTCAAAAAATAAAATTGTTAGCGGACTAAAAACAAAGTGTTTCCTCCAAAACACTTTGTTTTTTTTGCTTTTCTAAGATAATATAAATACATAAATGGTATAGTATAATGAGTAAGCAGCTTAACTATTTTCAATAGACTTTTTAATTAAAGTCCATTGAATGTCAATGAAAATACATGCATAATACACTTAGAGAGAACAATAAAGTTTGTCTATTTTATAGAATATAGGTGAGTACTTATGGAACAAAAGAAGGGATCTACATTAAAATATCGTTTAACAATCAATTTCTTGCTCATGTTAATACCTGTATTAATTTTAGGCTTTGTATCTCAGATGATAACAAATGAAGCTTTTGAAGATCAAGCAATTAACTCAACAAGCAATACAATCAATCAGACAGCAAAAAATATTGAAAGTGTTATACATTCAGTTTACGAGCTTTATAAGCAAGTAATCACAGATGAAATGTTCCGTTCATATCTAACACTGGATTATAGTCAATTGAATGATTATGAAAAATACAAGTTAGACAATGAAATGAAAGACAATGCTATTAGTTATACTGCTGCTTTAATAGATGTATCAAGTATTACGTTCATTACTCCAGATGGACGATTTATCGCGCCAGCTTCAGACATAACTAATTTAAGTGAAGTAGATAAGATTTATGAAACAGAATGGTGTCAGAAAGCAATTGAGAATAAAGGCCAATTTATTCTTTTAGGTACACATCAAGGATTAGATGAGCTAAGGATCAGATATAAAGTAGGAAGATATGAAAATTATGCACTATCCCTAGTTGCTTATGTTGAGGATTTTTATACCAAAAAAGGATGTTTAATAATCTTTGATATCAGCAAGGACACCATAAGAAATATACTAAAGGATATAAATTTAGGTGTAAACAGCGAGATCCATTTAATAAGTGTCGATGGTAGAGATATTATGTTAGATGCTGATGAGAACATAGTGTATACCGATCTGGACCGACAATTTGAGGATCAGGATTTGATTAATGAAGTTTATTCAAGTGAGGATATTGCAGGTTATACGGTTACACAATATTTAGAAGATAAGTACCTGATGGTTTATAAAAAGTTTTATAATGAAGAACTTATTCTCCTTGGATTAATTCCTGAAAAAAAACTATTAGAAACATCAAAATCAATCCAGATGACAACAACCATATTGCTAGTTGTATCCGGTATAGTTATTATTCTCTTAGGTGTGTTTGTCTTCCCTAAAAAGATATATAACCGCATCAATAAGCTTCTTATAAAGATGAGACGTGTTGAGAAAGGTGATATGAATATTGATCAAGACCCTGTTGAAGGTAGTGATGAGTTTGCAATAATTGATCATTATTTTAATAATATGGTTTTAAAGTTAAACAATCTAATTCAAGATAACTACGTTAAGCAAATAGAAAAAAGAGAAGCTGAACTAGATGCTCTCCAATTTCAAATTAACCCACACTTTCTATATAATACTCTTGCATCTATTAATTCCATGGCATCTGTAAGAGGGTATCATGAAATCAGTGAAATGACTGAAAAATTAGGAGATATGTTTAGGTATAGTATTAATTCGTCTAGTTCTGAGTTTGTTGGTTTACATGAAGAAATAAAGCATATACAAAATTATATTGATATTGAAAACATACGATTTGGTAACAAGATACAGCTTTATATTGATATCGAAGATTCTTTTTTGGAGGCAAGAGTGTTAAAGTTTATCTTACAGCCAATTGTTGAAAACTGTATCAAACATGGCTTTTCTAATCCTAAAACAGAAGGATTCATAGAAATTTCTGTTAACCAAGAAGGGGAACGACTCTATATAATAGTTGCAGATGATGGAAAGGGAATGAATAGTCAACTGGTTCATGTCTATAATGCTTACTTCCAAGGTGCAATGAAAAGTAAAAAGGATTATAAATCAAGTATCGGATTAAAAAACGTGAATATGCGCATTAAATTAGCCTTTGGTGATGAATATGGGCTAAAGATTTCTAGTGAATGTGGTACAGAAGTCACATTCTGTTTACCTTACAAACAAGCAACAATGGAACAAGGCAAAAGGGGGATAAAGGATGTTTAATCTATTAATCGTTGATGATGAGCAGTGGATTAGAAAAGGGATAATAGCAAAGTTAAATAATCACGATCTGTTGGTTAGTAGAATTTATGAGGCTGAGAGTAGCGAAGAAGCATTGAAATTTATGAAAAATAAGGATATTCATCTCATCATAACTGATATTCGAATGGCGGAACTGAGTGGTTTACAATTGATAAGGAAAGTCAAAGAAAAGCATGATACCAAGTTTATTGTCATATCAGGTTATGCCGAATTCGACTATGCTAAAGAGGCATTGGAACTTGAAGTTAGTGGTTATCTATTGAAGCCAGTAAAAGAGGCTGAACTTGTAGATCTCATTGAAAAAGTGACCAGTGAATTAATCGAACAGTCTAAGTTTGATCAAGAGCACTATATACTGGAGCAAAAGATAAATGAGTATTTTCAGGGAAATGACGTAACACGTGATGAACACCTGAACTATGAATATTATAGCTTAGCTATAATTGATGTAGCTTTAAAGTGGCAGCAAAATTTAATGGATATTAAGATGAAAATCATGACAGCCTTTGAAACCACAGAGAGTAGGTGTGACACTTACGTTGTCAACAATCATAGTGATAATAAGCAAATACTTGTTTTGTTCATGTCTAACGAAAGAAGTGAAGTTCATAAAACTAGAAATTGGTATATATTTAATAGTTTTCATAAGGTTAAAGAAAGCTGCGCAGCAACAATTACAGTTGGGGTTAGTAATATTTTAGAACGCTTAGAACGTAAGCTCTATGAGCAGGCTAATGATGCCTTACTTAACAAACTGATCAGTGGTAGTGATAATATTTATTATTATAAGAATCAAAACAATATAATCTCTTTCAAGGATCAAGATATCAAGCAATTAGAAAAATATATTCAATGCAAAGATATTAAAAATATTAGAAAGTTCATTGATGAGATATTTTCTGATAAGAATTTTGATGAAGAAAATATCGTAAGTATTAAGTATTTATTTGATGAAATTACGAATTTTATACGTTATCGGTTTAGAAATGAGGCACACGGTCCAATACCAAATGTTTTTCAAGATAACCTATATATAACCTTCTTCAATGATTTAAATGAACTGAAATCAGAGATCATTGCGTACATTGAAGATCATCTACACGATGACATTGAGGTAGGTAATGTGAAAGATATCATTCGTAAGGCTCGAAAATATGTTGATATGCATTACGATGATGAGCTCACCATTAAGGACCTGGCTTATAAGGTAGGTATCAATTCGAATTACTTGTCAACTCTCTTCAAAAAAGAAACTGGTAAAACATTTACAAAATATCTAACAGATATGCGCATTGACAATGCTAAAAAATTGCTAATGGATACAGAAGCCAATGTTGCTCAAATATCTAAAAGTGTTGGGTACCATGACCCGGGTTATTTTTATCGTGTATTCAAAAAACAGACAGGGCAAACCCCTTTGGCATATCGAAAAACAAAGAAAGTGTAGTTAGGTGAACCTGACTACACTTTCTTTGTACTTTCAATCAATATTTATTATTATTGTCCATATTAAATTAGAGATGAGTCCATTTCGATGTGCAGTCTAAACAATTACAATAGTATTAGACACGATAAGTGGTTGACACTACAAGTCAAGTAGAATGAAAAATATAACACGAAAGGAGTGGAGACATGCAACCTACTATGAAAACAATTAGTAGCAAGAATCACAAGAAGATGAAAGAACAAAGTTATGTATGGTATTTATTTTTATTACCAGCTTTAATTGGAATTATCTTATTCATGGTTTATCCTGTTCTTGAATCTTTTCGATTAAGCTTTTTTTCTTCAAATGGTGTGAAAGAAACATTTGTTGGAATATCAAATTATACGCAACTGATCCTCAAGGAAGAAGTATTCTGGAAGGCGATATTCAATACTTTTTATATGGCAATATTTCAGGTGGCTATTGCTGTTCCTCTAGGCTTTGTCATAGCAACATTAATCAATAATTTACCCCATTTTAAAGACTTATTTAAAGTATTGTTTTTTATACCTTATATCACTTCATTAGTTGCAGCATCCATGGTTTTTATGTATTTATTTCATCCCGAAATGGGTCCCATTAATTATTTGTTAGAGTCTATAGGGTTACCTGGAATTAATTGGTTATCAGATCCTTTAAGTGCAAAATGGGCGGTTATCATATTGGGTATATGGAATTGGATGGGTTTTGTAATAGTTATTTGTATTGCTAATTTGCAAACCATACCTGCTCAACTTTATGAAGCTGCTGAAATAGATGGTGCAAATTCTTTTCAAAAATTTGCATATATCACTACACCTAAAATGATGCCAACTTTCTCTTTCTTATTGATTATGGGCTTTATAAGAACATTACAGAGATTTGGCGAAACCTATACAATTGGTGGTTTAGAAGGAAGCCCCATGCGTTCTTTATATACCATTGTTGGGTTTATATACGATAGAGGTTTCAATGGTACAGAATACGGGTTAGCATCTGCAGCTGCTTATATCCTATTTATGATTATTATGGTTGTAACGTTAATTAATATGAAATTATCAAAAATGAACGTATAGATGGGTGGTGAATAAATGTGACTAGTTATTCAAACAAATGGAAGAAAAAGAAATTATCAAATATGATTATAACTGCAGTATTGTTGGTCGCAGGATTATTAATGGTTGCACCTTTTATCTATATGATTAGTGTGAGTTTGGAGAGAACAGCAAATCTCATCCCTCCTTTTCCACCAAGAATTATACCAGAAGACCTGTCATCATTTAACTACATGTTGGCATTTGAAAGTGGAGAAATAATTACAGCATATTTAAACTCTTTTATTACAACTTCTGGTGGTGTTATTTTAGGTGTTATTACCTCTTTACTCGGTGGATATGCTTTTTCAAAAGGGAATTTTAAAGGTAAAAAAGTGATATTTGTAATTGTTTTATCAACAATGATGATTCCATTTCAGACAAGACTAATACCAATGCATAGAATGTTTTATAATTTTGGACTAACGAATACGTATTGGGCGATTATTTTGCCGCGTATGTTAGATGGATTTGGTATTTTACTATGTAAACAGTTTTTTGACCAATTACCAAATAGTTTAAGAGAGGCAGCTCAAATCGATGGAGGTACAGAACTGAACATTTTTCGTCGAGTATTTTTACCTCTTACGGGACCAATTACTGCTACACTGGTAATTTTAAGTTTCATGGCTTGTTGGAATGATTTCTTATGGCCATTGATTGCTTTAACTAAAAATTCATTGCAAACAATTCCAGTTTACATGTCTTCCTTTGCCACACAAGATAGTAATGGATATTTAGCAGGTTTAACAATGGCAACTGCAACATTAAGTATATTACCTATAGTACTAGTTTTCTTAGCTTTACAGAAATATATTATTGAGAGTATCGCATTAAGTGGTATCAAAGGCGAATAATGATGAATGGTATCAATGAGTTATGGCTTACTTAAAAGTCGACTTTTGATATAAGGCATAGGAAAGAATTATATATACAATAAGATTTTATGAGGTTATTGTAACTTAAAAGAAGCAAAATAACTTCATGCTCTTGTCATCAATTTTTCATATGTCTATAAAGCAAAGCTTAAGATGCTTTTCTCAACTACTAGAATACTTTGTTGAATTTTAGTATAATATGAAAGAATCATCTTTTGCTCAGTTAAGTACTAAAAAATAGCAAAGGAGTGAACTAAATGTTTAAAAGAGGGTTAGCAATTGCATTGGCTGGTACACTTGCATTATCTGTATTATTCACAGGATGTTCTAGTGATGAACCAGAAAATAGTTCAAACGATGTGAAGCAAGAAGAAAGTAAAACAGCATCTGGTAAAGAAGAGGTTAAAGAAACTACTGATGAATATAGTGGTACAGTTACTGTTCAGATGATTGGTGATTGGGAAATGGAGACGACGACAGATCCTCTAACAGGCGTAAAACGTGAGGGATTAGAGGTTGTCAAAGAAGAGTTTGAATCAAGATATCCAGGTACAACTGTTGAGTATGTAATTATGGGTTGGGATAGTTATACTCAAAAGACTCAAACAATGTTATCCGTTAATGAATGTGATGTATATCAAGTTCCTGGTATTGCAGCATTTGCAGATCAAGGATTCTTAGAGCCACTGGAGCCATATATCGAAAAAGATGGTTATGATTTAGGACAGTTAATCGAGGGTCAAATTGATGGATGGAAAGCAATGGGACCAGATGAAACAGATTTACACATTTATGGTTTACCTGTAATTGGTGATACTAGAACTATGATGTATGATAAAGAGATCTTTGATCAATGGGGTGTTGAATACTTATCTGAGCGTCCAACTTTAGAAGAAATCAAAGAAAAAGCTGCTGCTATGACAGGTACAAACCCTGTTACAGGCGTACAAAACTATGGTATTGCATGGCGTGGGCGTGATACAGCAGATACAATGGTTAACATTGCAGAATCTCTCGGTGGTACTTGGGGAGATGGTTTCAGATTTAAAGAATTGACTTTCAACTTCAATTCACCAGAGTTTGTTCAAGCAGCTGATTATTTATTAGAATTGTTAGCATATGCACCAGAAGGTGTCGTAACTGGTCAAGGGCTTGAGACTTTTGGAACTTCTCAAAATAATGTAGCTATTAACTTACGTGTTGGACCAAATAATTACTATAACACATATGTTACACCAGACACTATTGATAAATACGGCACTTCATATTTGTTTATTAATGAAAACGAAGGTATGGGCGGTATGTTTGCAGGTAGTCCATATTCAATAGGTGCAACAAGCGATAATAAAGATTTAGCGTGGGAGTACCTAAAGTTTATGACAAGTGATTTTTATCAAGAATATCAGTGGAAAAACTATCAATCACTTCCTGTAATCAAGAGTGCTACAGAATGGGATGACTTTGTAAACATTCCAGGTATGGATTTAGTACTTGATAGTATGAAGTATTTATGGACTCCAAGATACCCTTATAGAGCTGGACAGCCTAGAGGTATCTTAACTGATTCAGTTGAAAGATTTATGTTAGGCGAATCTACTACTGAAGAAGCACTTAATGATGCTCAAACTCAAGCTGATGAATGGGTTGCAAGTTTAAAATAATAGTTTTAAAGGAGGGGACTTTCATAGTCCCCTTTATGCTATAATAAAAATAGCTAATAGTTCTTGGATAAGGGAGTTATTTTATGAAAACATACATCGACGCTAAGGGGATCTTAACGCGAGATTGCATGAAGAGTCAGATTATATATCAGTTCTTTGTTGATAAACCTCTGAATGGATTATATATCAGCTTTTATTACTATCCCAAGAGTACATCAGAGCAACAGCAAAAGAAGTTGATTTGTGAGTATTACATTAAAGAGTACCCTGATGCAGTCCAGAGTGAGTATAAAAAAGAGATTGAAAAGGAAGAGTATTTTTATAATCTGTTGACATTAAGTATTGATGATGATAAGGGATTTAGAGGTAGTTATCATAAACATTGGATGGTAGATGAGATAGTTATTGAAAAAGAAAGTGCAACAAAAGGATTTATAGCTGGAGAAATCAAAGAGGGTAACTGGAAAGTGACCATAAGTAATCATGCTATTTTGACTGAAAATGTTACTTATCATATAAAGGTTTGGGGGACATGACCAAATGAGATGGTATAAATGTGAATTACACACCCATACAAAACATAGCGATGCACGTCATGGACTTGAAGAGCTAGTAGATAAAGCTTGGAATATGTTAAATTTAGATGCATTAGCCATAACTGATCATAACACCATAACAGCTTCTAAAGAAGTTAATATTTGCGAAGAGAAATATCCTTTAACATTTATTCCTGGCATTGAATTAACAACTTTTTATGGTCACATTGTGGTATTGGGTTTAGAACAATATATTGAGTGGAGAGATTTACACAGATTAAATCTAGAAGAACGAGTTAAAGAAATAAATAAATGTGGAGGGGTTGTAGGTATAGCTCATCCATGTCGAGTTGGTGATCCTATTTCAACAGGCTCTTATTTTACTTATCATATTGATGATTATAATGTATTTGATTACATTGAAGTGTGGACTAGAACTGCATCAGTTAAAGATATAGAAAATAAAGCGAATATGGCACTTTGGACTGAATTACTGAATAAAGGATACCGAATTACAGGTGTTTATGGACGGGATTGGCATGGTGGAGGCAGTGAAGTGGATGAGAATATATATACACTTGTTAATAGCCCTACTAGTGACAAAGCTTCCATACTTGAAGGGATTAAGCAAGGGAATGTTCAATGCAGCTCTGGTCCAGTTGTTAATATTCAAGTTTTAAAGGCAGGAAAATGGGAAGATTTATTCTTTGGTGATGAAATTGTTTCAAAACCTCTCACGTTTAAGCTTAGTTGGGATTTAGAGACAATAAAAGGAGCAGAAAAATATAAGAAGGTAAAACTGTACGTTAATATTGAATCGAATAAGGGGAGTTTAGCTAGGATAGAAAAATCAGACAGTGAAGAACCGTTTAATATAGATTATATAGAGGGACTCAAATGGATAAGACTTGATGTACATACAATAGAGAATAATCAACATAAGATGCTAGGTTTTACCAATCCGATTTACTTTAATTAAAGAGTTAATTTTAATGGATAACAGAAAAGACGCTTGTTATAAGCGTCTTTTCTATCGACAAAGAAATTAGTATCAAGGATTATATGGACCTAATCCTTGATAATTTGTTAATCTACTTTGTCAGTTCAATAGCTATTTCTGCTGCTAATGCAACGTTATTATATACTAATCTAATATTAGATTCTAAGCTTGATCCACCAGTAATTTGCTTGATTTTATCTAATAGGAATGGTGTAGACTCCTTACCCTTAATATCTTTTTCATCTGCTTCTTTTAATGCATCATCTATTGCTTTGGCTATAGTATCAAAGTCCATGGAATACTCTTCAGGGATAGGATTAGCAATAACCATACCACCATTAAGATTAAGCCCCCATTTAGCTTTTAGAGCATCTGCAATTTCCTTTGGAGTATCACATCTATAATCAACATTAAAACCACTTTTACGTGTATAGAAAGCTGGTAATTCTTCAGTTTGGTATCCAACAACAGGCACACCATATGTTTCTAAATACTCCAGAGTTAAGCCTAAATCAAGTATAGACTTAGCACCAGCACAGACAACGGCAACATCAGTATGTGCTAATTCTTGCAAGTCAGCTGAAATATCAAATGTATTTTCAGCACCGCGATGAACACCACCGATACCACCAGTACCAAATACTCGGATACCAGCTAGGTCAGCAATGATCATTGTTGCAGCAACGGTTGTTGCACCGTCATCATTTTTAGCTACCATAAATGGTAGATCGCGACGACTGACTTTTGTAACTGCAGTACCTTTCTTACCTAGGTACTCAATCTCATCTTCCGATAATCCAACTTTGAGTCTACCATTAATAATTGCAATAGTTGCTGGTATAGCACCTTTATCTGTAATAATCTTTTCAACTTCTAAAGCAGTTTTCACATTCTCAGGATAAGGCATACCATGAGAAATAATAGTAGATTCTAAAGCAACTACAGGTTTATTTTGATCTAAAGCTTCTTTCACCCTTGGATGAATATCTAAATATTTTTCTAACATTATAATTCCTCCATAATCTGATAGATATTTTTCTCATTGAAATGAGGGTTAATCGTATCCTCATGTGATAGCGTTAAAATTGAAGCTGCCATGGAAAACTTCGCTGCCTCCTCCATAGTAAAATTACTCATGTAGCTATGCACTAGACCGGCTGTAAAGGCATCTCCAGCTCCGGTTGCGTTGATAACATTAACTTGAGGAGAAGGTAATAAATTTGATTCAGTACCATCGGAATAAAACACACCTTCTTTACCCATGGTAATAAATACTTTTTTAACGCCTTTATTAAGGAGTATAGTTGCTGCTTTCTCTAAATCATAGGTATCTACTATTTTAACACCTGTTAACATTTCAACCTCGTATATATTAGGTTTTATGGTATGGAAGTAACCGATAAAATCTTTTATTTTCTTTGCCTTATAGGTGGAAACAGTATCTACAAAGAAAGCAGTATCTTTGAAATTGGTCAAAAGAAACTGTAACGTCTCACTTGGCAGATTTGTGTCCAAGACACAAACCTTACAATTCTCTACGATATCTTTTTTATTAGTGATATAACCAACAGAGACTTCTTCCATTATAGCCATATCCGAAATAGCTACATGCATGTCGCCTTTTCCATCCAGAATGGATAAGTAAGTTGATGTCTGATAATTATTAAGTATCAGTGCATTTGTCATATCCAAACCAATGGAGTGACTATGTTTCAAAATATTATCACCATGTATATCTTTGCCTATGGCAGTTAGTAGTTTAACATGGCTATCCAATTTGGTTAAGTTCTCTGCGATATTTCTACCAACCCCACCAAAAGATAACTTAACATCCCCAGGGTTTGAGTCGTGGATATTCAAAGTCTCACCAGGAAATCCTTGAATATCCATGTTTGCTCCTCCGATGACACAAACATAATCCTTTGTGTTAGGAATAATGTAGCCTTTACCTATGATATACCCTTTTTTCATCAAATTTGTTATATGGACAGCAACAGATGAACGGGTAATACCTAACAGTTTAGCAATTTCCATTTGTGATATAAGAGGATTTTCTTTTATTACATTGAGTATTTCTTTTTCTCTATACGTCATATTCATCACCCTAAACATATGCTTATATACTAAACATTTGCTGATAATATAGTATCACAAATAATTAGTATTTGTCAATGGTTACTACATCGAATTTTTATGTATAGCAGAGAGGGGCGGTTGCTAAGGATTTTCTTTCAAACTGATTGCTCATAATAAAAGACTTTAGCTTGGATGAGCTAAAGCCTCTTATAATTTATTTTGATGCCATTGATTTATAGATGGATGCCATTTCCTGATACATGCTTTCTCTTTCTTGCTCAGAAATACTAGGATCATTTTTAATCTGCATAAAAGTATTTTGAATAGCGTCACTCTTACTTACTTCGTCTATACTTAATTGAAGCTTTTGGGCTATCTCGGCTAAGTTAACATTTTGATGCATAATTTAACCTTCTTTCTCTCAGTTTAATTTATCTTTAGTAGTATATCCAATGAAAGATAAAAGATGTATATAAAATATGTAGTAGAGAAAGAAAATCTATAATAAAATGAAATAATATTGACATAAATTATCAATTGTGATATATTATCATTATAATAAACAGGACATTTATTATAGTAGAACCTAAAATTATTTTTTGTTTACACCTATAAAAATATATGCCACAATTATTAAAAGAGGTGGTATAAATGATAAACTTTATAGTAGGAAGCCTCATCTTACTGATATTTGGGTATATTGCTTATAGAGGTATCATGAATATGAAGAATGGTAAAAAAGGCTGTCACAGCAGTGGCTGTAGCGGTTGCAGTTCATCTTCTGGTTGTCCAGTAATGGATGGGTACAAGAAAAGTGACTAACGTCACGTTTCAAGTAGGTGCTGGAAAGTATGATTCCTTGCAAGCAAAGCTCAGTATTTTCCTACACTATAATAAAAGATTTTATGAGAACCTGGGACTTAAATGTTGTCTCAGGTTTTTTGTAGTATTTGAATGATGAAAAACTAGTCAATAAATTAGAAATAATAGATGTCAAAGAGCATCAACTGGTCTTAGAATACAGTAATTTGACACATCACCTATACTTATTATTACAATTAGTTTTACGAGAGTATGTAGGGGATGTTTGATTTATTTACAACTTAGAAGGCAGAAATGCCTTCTTTTAGATTACTCTTTCTTCAGTGCATTTCCAAAGTTAAAATAACCTAAATTGCATGAAAATTATTACTTGTATTATTTTTATTTTACTAGTTGACATGATAAAGTTAATGTGTATAATAGTAATAGTTGTTTTCAGAACAACAGCTTTTATTTGACAAGAAATTACAGATTGACAATGAATGCTGATCATGTTAAAATAGCTAAGCGTTTTTTAAAAGACGCTAGAATATAGTATTGTACCTTGAAAATTGCACATTGAAGTGACGAATTTAATCTTAGTGATTCTAAGATGATTTGCTTGGTTAATATTAACGAAGCGAATGCATCATAGAAGAAATTAGTTTGAAACGTCAGAGTTTAATAATTTAAACCAGGATTTAAATTATTAACGACATCATATATCCAAAAAAACTTAACGTTATTTATAACGTAACAGCGTTACTTAGTAACGCGCAAGGTAAACAACGTTATTTTATAACTTCTTCATTTAATGATTAGGTGTTATAACAATAACGCAAATAACTCAGCTACTATTCTTGAAAAAAGTTAATGTAAGTAAAGGTCATTGTGACGAATCGTAACATAAGTCGAATCGTGACATGCGCATAAAGCTAACGCTTGATGCTTCTGACCTAATCTTCTAAAGCTAGCGCTATATAAGGTTAACTACGTTAACTCAAATCATCTGTAAGATGATTTATTAGGTCAAGATAATAAGAGCGTAGGGTGGAT
>NZ_PQDH01000027.1 GCF_002964605.1 Vallitalea okinawensis | reverse complement strand
TTGTTTATATCCGTGTTAGAACTAAGTTCTAACGAAATCAAAGTTTATTTCTTGGGTATGTGTTACACTGTTCAGTTATCAAAGTTCTTTTTTTTTAACTCTTTGTTAGCTTTATGTTAACTCGAAGTTAAAACAAAGCGCTTAAGCATTATATCATGTTCATTTAATTTCGTCAAGCACTTTTTTCATTTTTTTATTTTTCATATGTTGCCGATTATTTTCGACAACGAATGATATTCTATCATGTGCTAACAGCTTTGTCAACACTTTTTTTGCTTCATTTCACTGTCATTTAAAGCATTTCTACACAACAGCGAAATCAATTATAGCATCCCCCCTATTCAAAGTCAAGGGCTTTTTAAAACTTATTAAAATTACATATATGCATAATTTTAACTGTATCAAAAAAATACTATTTTAATAAAATTAGAACTGTTGAACACGCATCTAAGAGATGTCATATCCAACAGCAACTTTTAATCACCATACCCTCAACATATTAGATGTTAAACTAGCAATATACGCGTTACCTACATTTATTAGCTGTAAAAATGTATTCGCTAGTAAATTATTCTGATATAGCCATAAAGCTATACCCGAATCCTCTAAGGTACTGACTAAGCCTTCGAATGATGCACTCGTATAAAAAAGTGTAATAACTATATCACCAATCCAAACAATAATTAAGCCAAAAGCTAGTCCAACTGCTAATCCAGCTAACTTGTTAATTGAATTCAATAAAGGTAACTTAGCAATTAAGTCAAATACATTAATAATCAACCTAAGTAGAATTGAAACTGCAATAAAAACAACAATCATAGAAATGATATTTATACTTATAGTAGCTAAATACCCAGCTATATAGTCACCAAATCCCTCTACTCCTAAAATATTATATGCTTCGTAATTATTATTCTCTAATAAAGCTTGTTCTATAAAATGGGGTAATTCTAGTTCATTTATTTTTTGAATTTCCTCGTTTATATTTAAGGATATATTTAAGTTTTCTAGATTCAAAGCTTCTTTTATGTTTCCAATTAAGAATTCATAAAACTTTGTATACATCATAATAAACTCACTTACAGTTGGATAAATTATACGGGTCAGTATAATTGCTAATATTAGATTTGTAAAACGAAATACCGTAATGATAAAACCTCTATTGTATGCAACTATTGCATTGAAGCCTATTATTGCGACAACTAGTATGTCTAACCAGTTAACAAAATAACTTTCTAGCATCTTTGCACCTCCTAGTACAAACGAAACTCTTTAAATATCTGATAATTGTTTTCCCATACGATCAATACATGATCCGAATCTATAGGAATTATTTGCTTTATATCAACGGTAGCATCATATTTCCAATTAACACGTCCATTTTTCTCTACAGATAGATAGGTACGATTACTACCTATTATTAATTGTTCTTTCTTAAGAGATACATGAGATAGTTGTCCTTCTACATTAAAATTGTTAATCTTATTACCATTCTTATCATACAATATAATTTTGCCAGATAAATCTTCATCAACACCCGCTAAAGATTCCCCATATGCAACAGCAAAAAAATCATTACTACCGGCTAAGTCAATAATTTTATTTGTAAGATCTTTTGTAAATGTCTCTACTCCCTCATCAACAAACTTATATCCTTTTATTTGCGAACCAGTAAAAGCAATATATTCATTAGTTCCCATACAGATTAGTTCACCGATGATATCCCCTTCTAACTCAACTGCATTAACAATTTGATCTACAGCATAAATACTTTTATAGTTCAAATCAAAGAACACCAAATTACTTTTAGGTTGAATATCACTTACGTCTAAATAATTAACGACGAGTTGTTCGCCAGAAGGTGACATAACTAAATCTGTAGGATATCCACTACTATCAATAGTTGTATTTCTTTTAAAGCTTGGCTCCCCTCTCACATCATATACAGTTAACATGTGAGCATCTCGATTTTCTTCAATAATCGTAACATTACCAGATTCATTTATATTACATATTAAAATTGGGTTATTTACTTTCTTAGTATAGAGTAAACCACTTTTATTAAAGGTATAAAACTCTGTTCCACCCACATCTGCAACAAGAATATAGTCACCCTGAACTCTTATCCTAGGATTACTCATACTAAATGGTTGATCCCATTTTACCTCTCCGTCTTTATCAACCCTTTTAAAACCATCCTTATTGCCTATTAAAATATCACCTTTATAACTATCAAAAGTATACTGCTGAGTGCTTTCTACCGATATAGGTTCATTATATGGCGATAAGGTTACTTTATCGTCACTAAATACTTCTGCAATTTGATTATTGTATCCTTTAAGTACTACGACAAGACCTAATAGAATAATTAATGTTAAAAGAAACAGCATCTTAATTTTCTTATTTTTCAATTATATCACCTGTATTTCCTTCTACTCTTTGTTCGTAACTTTAGTTGGACAAAGTAAAGTATGATCATAATCATCTCGAACATGCCTAGATATCCGAAAATGGGATACACCTTTTTAACTAAGTTAGAAAAACCCAT
Source organism: Vallitalea okinawensis (assembly GCF_002964605.1). Taxonomy (NCBI): domain Bacteria; kingdom Bacillati; phylum Bacillota; class Clostridia; order Lachnospirales; family Vallitaleaceae; genus Vallitalea; species Vallitalea okinawensis. The sequence continues at coordinate 28,149 of NZ_PQDH01000027.1, read as the reverse complement.
CCTTGCGATTAAAATTGCTACGATGATCATAATCAAGTTGAATAACTGTCTGCCGATTTTTGACTGTATTGTAACCCTTGATAATAATCCATATCCATTGGCAACTGCTGTTGTAAACATTGCAGCCAATAAAACAATTATGTACATATACTGGATAGCTGGTGTATATTGCATCACAATTTCAAGCAGAGGTATTTCTACATCTATAATTTTACCATAATTTATTAATGTTGCAACTCCCAAACACAATCCTAATAAGCCAAGAGCCGCGCCACCTATTATTCCTCCCCACTTTGCTACCCTTTCATTTTTAATCAAATGACCCAGCGAAGTCAATATAACAATTGATGTAATCATATTATAAGAAACATAGAGAATTGCCGCACTCACCCAATTTCCAGTTAATTCGTTAAACAGTCCATCTATTCCATGAGAAAACACAGCAGTATCCCTAAATAAGAGTGCATTGATTCCTAATACAAAAGCCCCTATAAATAGGATTGGAACGAGAATACTATTGATTAATATAACACCTTTTACATCAAATAAAAATGTTATATAGCACATCATTGCCATTAACAGTACCCCAAACATATATGGTGTGTTAAACCTCTGCTGCAATAACGCTCCACATCCAGCTAACATGGCACAAAAACAGGCTAGCATAAACAAAGTCACTACTGCTTCCATAATCTTTGACAATGTTTTTCCCATTAGCGCTTCCATGAAAGGCTTATACCCTTGATGCTTTCCTTCGTAAGCAATATAAAGCGTATGCCAGCCTACCACAGCAAAGAGTATGCCTGCTAGTATCAAACCATAAATCCCTTTATCGCCATAGGATGTGAAGAATTTTACAAGCTCTTGACCAGAAGCAAATCCTGCTCCTATTACAGTACCAATAAAAACACTTGCTATTTTTAGAATACTGGTTGTTTCTGATGCTTTCATAATCAACTACCACCCTTTACACTCTTATATCCTGTATCTACTTAAATATATGTTACAATTCACTTCACCATGAATATAAGGTTGGGTTATTAGAGGAAACAAGAAAAGGATGGTTGTGACCATCCTAATTTTTGGGGAGTATTAATTTTTTCCCTGCATAAATTTGATTCCTATCTCTTAAATCATTGACCTCAACAATTCTTTCTACCATATCTGTTGTTCCATAAAACTCAATGGCGATGCTATTAAGATTATCTCCAGCTCGAATAACATAATGATCTGGAACGTCATAAATTATCTGATCTACACTTTCATTTATGACTTCTTCTGTGGTTTCTTCTGATATTTCTTCAACTTCTTGTTGAGCTGTCTGTTCTTGCCCTTCTACTTCTGATACATCTATACCTTCATTAACATTTTCAACCGTTGCTTCCCCTTTGCCATTTACATCGTTTGGTGCCTGACCATTATGTTCCTCAGGTTTTTGTGGCTGTCCCATTGTAGCCCTTATGACACTCATCTCTCCTTGAACAAACTGTAGTTGTTGGTCAGTTTTTAATAGAAAGATACCCATGACCACACAAACAACAACAAGTACCGCTGTTAAAGTAGTTAATAAGCTGACTAATTTCCTCAAATAAGTCTCACCCTTAACCTCATGACTCTTTCTCTGGTAGACAGCTATGTAATCATCCTCTCTATTTTCTTCCTCAACTACTACTTTACTTTGGCTATTCTGATGTACTACTTTATTAGCAAGCATATAATCATGCATAGCGGTGTTACGATCGTAATATATAAAGTAACCTTCTTGTTTACTTAAATCATTAACATCCCATATGTATAAAGCTTCCGATTTATCTACAGGATCAATTAATAAAAGCATCTTTTGGTTATCAGAAAAATAACGCCGATGCATGTCCATATGATAATTGGATTTATACACACCATAACCCGGCTGGCTATTAACCCATCCTACTATATACTTGTCTTTAAAATAGGTTTTTCTATTTTCCTCCACATCTAGCATCGTATCTTCGGTTATCACATGTACATTCTGTTCTTCCTCGAGATAACTTCCCTTGATAGCCCCAGATATAATTATAATATTCTGCTGTTCAATAGTTATTTGCTCACCAAGTAGAAATATAACTTTACCTCCGGATAAATCACTCTTTGAATACTGATATAGATAGGTGTACACGTAATCTTCAATATAGACACGATAATCATCATATTCTACCGTACCTATTTGTTTTACATTCTTAGGTAATTTAGACGCTTCCGGAGGCTGAGATCCATTTAATTCTCTATCCAATTCAATTCCTCCTCATAAAACTATTCTCTTTTGCATATAAATGATTAAGTCACAAAAAGTTTTTAGTTTAGCCTCACACACGATATAAATGGTTATTAGGGGTTTCTATACAGTATGTGAAAAGCGAGAAACTACTTTTTGAGATTTAATCATGATACATCTATAATAACACATTTAATTTACATAATTTAGTAAAACATGTCGTAGAACACGATAAGTTTTCTTCCATAATTTACAAGTTATGTTTTAAAGCGACATATTGATAAGTGTTACCAAGCCATATAACATTATCTACCAAATATATTTTTTACTTCCAATGGCAACAATAACTTTATAATCTTTTAAGGTGGTGTTAATTTGAATCCCATAAAAGATGCAATTAAAAGCGAACAATGCCTTTTTGATACAGATAAAGTATCGGATCAAATCGTTTTTAGCGAGCAATTTTTTAATCTTTTAATGGAACAAAAAGATGGATACAGCGATATTATTATCCTATGTATTGGTACTGATCGAGCTACAGGTGATAGTCTAGGTCCTTTAATTGGTCATAAATTAAATCATGTCAATTATACAGGAGTACACGTTTATGGTACCCTTGATACACCTGTTCATGCTAAGAATCTGCATGAAGTTATTGATAGCATTTATTATAATTATGATCACCCGTATATAATAGCTATCGATGCATGCCTCGGTAAGATTGAGCATATAGGTTATGTAGGATTAGGTAAAGGCACAATAAAACCCGGCGCAGGAGTTAATAAAAATCTACCTGAAGTAGGTGATGTATTTATTACAGGTATCGTCAATTTCAGCGGTGTCATGGATATGATAATTTTACAGAATACGCGCTTAAGTCTTGTTATGAAAATGGCAGACTTTATAGTCTTTGCTATTAAGTCTGCACTATGGAAATATCATAAAGAGATGAGTATAGCTAAAGAAGAAATTTATGAAGCAAATTAAGTCTCCATTTCTTGGATAAATAACTAATGTTCATTTCACTTTGTGTTACACAATTACATGAGTGTTCCCTACATCACCAAGTATGTGCAAGAAAGTATGGTACCTTGCATGATCATTTCATGTAATGAAATGTATCAAAAGTAATGAGGTTCGATGCCTCATTGCTTTTATAAGCAAAACGCAGCTCTTTCTTACACTATAAAGAAAAGATGGCTTACGCCATCTTTTTATACGTTCAATTTCATATCACCATATTTAATCCACTGTCTTTTACGCATGAATTCTGAGATAATTAATGTTAGGATTGCTGGTAATACAAAATGTAATAATAAAATTTTTATAATAAGTATTAAACCAGATTCGCTACCTGACATGGTCTGGTAAGTCATTATTTGCCCTACTAAACCTGAGGTTCCCATACCTCCACCAGCCGCATTATTCTCCATTTGAAAAACCATAGTTGAAACGGGACCTAAAATTGCACTAGTTATAATAGGCGGTATCCATACCCGTGGATTCTTGACTATATTCGGTATTTGAAGCATGGATGTTCCTAGACCTTGAGCCACAAGTCCATTCACTTTATTTTCTCGATAACTTGCAACTGCAAAACCAACCATTTGGGAAGCACATCCCACAGTGGCCGCACCAGCTGCTAGACCATTTAATCCAAGGATAATTGAAATAGCTGCAGAACTAATAGGTAATGTTAGAAAAATCCCCATAGTTGTAGATACAATAATCCCCATACTAAATGGACGGAGCTCCGTTGCCCATCCTATAAAATTGCCCAAACTTGTCATAAAGCTTGAAATTGGTGGTCCTACAATCAAACCGATAGTAGCACCAGATAAAATAGTAACAATAGGGGTAAGGACTATATCCAAACTTGTCTTTCCTGCTACAAGGCGTCCGACTTCTACACCTATCACCACCGCTATAAATGCTCCTAAAGGATCCCCTGGACCTATTAATAAAATACCACTATCAGCAAACATGGCTTCAGTAATAAACTTGCTAGCATAGGCTCCTATTAATCCTGTAACAGCAGAGGAATATATAATAAGCTGAGGAGCTTTTAACGCATTAGCAACACCAACACCTATCCCCACCCCTGTGGCTACTGAGGCTATACTTCCAATTCCTATTAAAATAGCCCCTAATTCACTATCTCCTAAAAGTAAACCTATCTGTTTAATAATAAGTCCAACTATTAGTGTTGAAAAGAGACCAAGAGCCATACCTGAAAGACCTTTTATAAAATAACGGTCTATGAATTTTTTAAATATATTTTTATTATCCACCTTAAAAACCTCCAAACGGTTTAGCATTGTCATCTGTCTTGTCAGTTGGTAGTCTAATAATAACATACTTACTTAGTATAAGCAAGTATGTTATAGATTATTTAACTCCTTCTCGATAATGTCCAATATCTTATCATTTTTTGCTTCAATAGTATGATAATGTTCACCATTTGTTAAAGCCATTAACGGTAGAGCTTTATTTTCCTTCATTTTAGTAAGAAAATTCTTTATATCGTTTTCGGTCTCAATCATCAAATCTGCCTTGATATCACCATATACATCATGTTCGATTATGACGTTTAAGAGTCGTCCTCCATAATCCACAACTATTCTTAATTCTTCCTCAATTTTATTAGAATTGTGATTCGTTGCCACAACTCTCTTCTTCAGATTGTTATGGTTGGAGTAGATCAGATACCCTCTTGACGTGGCCATAATATTGTTTCTTTCAGCTCTTAATAAGGCAATATCCTGTACAATCACCTGCCGACTTACGTTAAATTCATCAGCCAGTTTATATCCAGGTATAGGATCTTTGGAGGATAATAAGATTTCGATGATCAGGCGTCGTCTTTCTTGACCTGTCATAATATCTCCCCTTACATCTAATTACGATATACCCATCAAGTTATATCTGTAATATTTATTAATTACTAATTGAGAGTTTTCATAATAATAGAATACAACTTATCGTAAAACAAAATTCCGCTCCGCTACTTCTTAATCTAGAAGTTTGTGTTCTTTGGAAAGACAATAAAAGGTTATTATGAAATTCTCTTAATTAATACTTCCATTATAAAGCTATTCACAAGGAATAGCAACCAAAAAGCACCGAACTCCTTCGATGCTTTCCATTGTTCATCATTCAACGTTATTAGTAAATGCCTTTATACATACATTAACATTATTATCTTTACCTGCATCCTGCCAATTTTTACCACTGTAACTGATAAAACTTTCACCGGGATTAACTTCTATTTCATCTGTGTATAAGAGTTGATTTGATACTTCGATAGCTATAGGATGCTTTAATCCTGGAGAATTGATCTCTAGCACTACAGCATAGCGTTCTCCCTTTGATAAATTAACATCTACAGGAAGATCAATTGTATAATAACCTGGTTCCTCTAGAGTACCTTCTGTTAAGAATACTTTATCATCAAAACTTTTTGTGTCTACGAAATCCTCCACAACATATAATTTATAACTACCATTCTTCGTAAAACTATAAAAGCTAATAGCTTCTAAGATTTCTTCATTACTTGCAGTATATACATTTGCGGCCATCGCCTTATCCTCAGAACCATTTTCATAGCCAATTTTTGAAACCCATCCTAATTCGTCATACTGATATATATTATCATAGTTATCATTACTATCAATGCGAGTGTAGATTACATTATGGGTACCTATGTGAGTATCTTCATAAGAAACATAATAATAGCCACCTTCACCAAACTCTTCACCCCAGCTATTTTTGCAGATAAATGCTCCATCTTTACTAGGCTTCACTTTAAATTTATCTCGTGGATAATTATCATCCCACCCAACTATGATAATATCGTGGTCTTGAACATTGTCATCGAAATTATACATAGCATTGGTTTCTTCATTATAATATAAGGAATTTTGGTCACCGTTTAGAATTGGAGAATATACTGACGTATGTACAGCTCCATATTCCATGACAGCTTTCTTAATACCATCAAAATCTTTGTCATCGATAAAAATTGCTTCTTGAAGGTGTACGACAGCTTCTGCTTCTGTTGTTTCACCATCTCCATAAGGATCCTGTTCCTCTAGGATAGGTCCCTTCCAACCTGTTAAATAAGCTAAGCCAATCTGATAATCGCCACCTTGATCTTGTGTTAATGCATAGCCATGATTTAAACTAATATGATCTTCTGAGAAATCGTAGAGCATATCTGGCATTAAGCTAGTTTCTAAAGCGCCCATAGCAGCAAAAGCCCAACACGCACCGATATCTCCTTGATTCTTTACTGGGCTCATCTTACTAACAGTTCTTGCATCAAAAGATTCAGGGTATTGAGATACATTTTCTTCTGGTTCAACATATCCCGGAGAATTAGCGGAAACAGTGAAGGTCTCTTGGTCCCATCCAACCGTATATCCAAAAGCTTCCATAACAACTCTAATTGGTAAATAGGTTCTACCATTAATCACAGTAGATACTGTATCATTCATTATTTTGTCGCCTTCAACATAGATATAATCTGTTCCGATAAAAATCATGACAGTTACCGTATCTTTTTGCAAAATGACAGCTTCTTTGTTGCCATCCCACTCAACTTTAGCACCGATACTATCTGCTGCAATTCTCACTGGTACTTGAGTTCTGCCGTTATTATCGACATAAGGTTTTCCTGACTCATCTGTAAACTCTATGTAGTCGCCATCGATACTTAATTTCAAATCCAATTCCTGTGCAGTTACAGGTATGATATTTATACATAATAAAACCATTAATATCCCCAGAGCTTGTATTCTCTTTTTCATGAACTCCACCTCCAAATATTTGCATATTTCTATGTAAAGTTAGTAAAATATCTATTTTAAATATTACCATAAAATGATTATCATGTACCATTATTTATCAAAATACAAACTAAATTTAAAATATATGTAATCTACTTTAAATAATTTTAATAATCCAGTTACATGAATGATATTTAACTTAACAATTCTGTTCTGAAATATTACGAATAGGTTACAGCATCATTGCTAGTAAAAGGTTTATTGAGGTTATCTATGTGTAAGTAGCTAAAAACCATATACCATTATCAATTATATCATTAAAATGGAATTTATGGTATAATTTTTATGTGATTCGATAATTAATTATGCATTACAACATGAAATTTAAAGTTCTTTGAGGACTTAATATGTTAACAAAGGAGGAAAACACTTGGTTCAAGTCAATAACCTAACTAAAATATACAAATCCAATAAAAAAAACAAAACTAATGAAATTCTTGCCACAAACAATCTCTCCTTTCAAGTTTCTAATAATGAGATATTCGGTTTATTGGGACCTAATGGTGCTGGCAAAACGACTACCTTAAGATGTATTTCAACTCTATTGGCCCCGACTAGGGGGTCCATAACAGTCAATGACTTTAATACCGTAGCTCATGCAAAATCTGTCCGCCAAAATATCTGCTTTTTAACTAATGAAATCAAGTTAGATGATCATTTTAGCCCTAACTACCTTATTCATTTTTTTGGTAAACTTCACGGTATGAATGATCAACAACTTTCCGAAAGGAAAACTACTTTATTTAATAAGTTAGGTATCTGGGAATTTAAAGATAAAAAGATTTCAAAACTTTCTACAGGCATGAAGCAAAAAGCCTCTATCGCCATCAGCCTCATTCACGACCCATCTGTTATTATCTTTGATGAACCTACAAATGGACTTGATATTATCACAGCAAAGACCGTAACAGATTATTTATTAGAACTACGCGCAGAAGGTAAGACTATTATACTTTCCACACACATCATGGATGTAGCTTCTAAACTTTGTGATCGCATTGCTGTTATTATTAATGGTTCTATTCATTTGACTGGATCTCTAGAAGAGATTCTTACCCACACCAAAACAAACAATTTAGAAGAAGCCTTTTTTCAACTTTATAATAAGGCGGTGGAATCATGTTAAAAATAGTCATAAAGAAAGAACTGCGTAGAGTATTTACAGATAAGCGTCTTGTTTTTTCTGTTTTCTTGTTACCAGGATTAAGCCTATTCGTCATTTATTCTATGCTGGGTACGTTTATGAATAATTTAGATAATACCTTTGAAGAATATCCGTCAACAGTGCTTCTGCACCATGCACCAAGCTCATTCACCGAATTTATGCAAGATGAAGACTTGGATAATCACATAACTTTCATCTATGCAGATCTAGATGAAAATTTAATGGGACTTCAAAATCAAATTAAAGATAAGAAAGTAGATCTAGTCATGGTATTTGACCCAACATTTAAAGCTGATGTAGCCCAATACCAAGATAGAGAATCACCCCACATTCAGACTTACTATTTGTCCAGTAATAATTACTCCACTTATACTTATAATAAGGTAGTAAATAAGATTTTACCTGCCTACGAAGATTATCTATTATCTTTTCGGTTTGATAATCTCTCTTATTTAGATGCTTTTGAAGTTAATCAGCGAGGTGAAAAAGTAGATTTAGCTGATGAAAAAGAAATAGCTGGTCGCTCTTTAAGCTTTATCTTTCCCATGCTCATTGCAATTTTTCTCTTTGCAAGTGCTATGAGTGTAGGTACAGATATGTTAGCTGGAGAAAAGGAAAGGGGTACTATGGCTACCTTGTTATTATCGCCCATCGATCGCCATACTTTAGCTTTAGGTAAAGTACTTAGCTTAGGAATTATCTCACTTTTAGGAGCTACATCTCTTTTTATAGGTATTATAGCTTCTATGCCTTTTTCCAATAGCTTTTTTATGGCCGGTGATGTTTCCTATGCTTCTTTAGATTTTGGTCCTATTCAAATTATTCAATTAGCTATCCTGTTACTATCAATGGCTGCATTATTCGTCACTTTAACGTGCTTTCTATCCATAATTGCTAAAACAGTCAAAGAAGCTAATACTTATTTAACTCCTTGCTATATGGTGGTGGTTTTGTCGGCAGTCTTAACAACAACTAATATTACTACACCGCCTATGTGGAAGTTTTTTATCCCTATTTATGGCAACATTCTAGCATTACAGGGTTTTTTGACTTTCACACTCACAACAACTCAGTTAATTGCTGCTACATCAGGGTGTCTTCTTATTAGCACTTTGCTTCTCTTATTAATAACACGAAAATTCCATGACGAAAGAATAATCGCATAGTATGATATACTAAAGGCTCCTCTTACGAGGAGCCATCTTTTGTTTGTTAGGGGTATTTCATGTCTAAAAGGAGATAACACCTATTGAATATAAAAATACGAATATAATTGCTATTGGTGTAATAAACTTCAGAATTCCCATAAAGACATTATATGCTGTACTTTCTTGCTTCAATTTTAACTCAGAAGCTATAACTCTTTTTTGCAGTGCCCATCCCACAAAGATTGCTGTTAGTAGACCTACAAAAGGTAAAAGAATATTGGATGATAAGTATTCAGCAAAACTCATCAACGATTGTCCCATAACAGTGATATTAACTGCTCCATTAGATAATGAACAGAGTAGTCCAAAAATCCCTGCTGCTAAACATATTAATAAAGTCCCTTGATTCCTTGAAAGCTTTGTCTCTTCTTCCAGAAATGCAACTGGTACCTCTAACATGGATATAGCTGATGTAAGTGCCGCAATTGTCAATAAGAAAAAGAAGAGAATACTTAGTATATAACCAAATGGAATATTCGTAAAAATAGCTGGTAAAGTGACAAAGGCTAAACCAGCACCTTCACCTGGATCAATACCAAAAGTAAATACTGCTGGAAAAATGGCTACTCCTGCTAAGATAGCTACTCCGGTATCAGCAACAATAACTTGCAGCGCAGTTTTTGTTAAATCTTCTTCCTTAGAAATATATGAACCATAGGTAATCATAGTTCCCATACCTAAACTAAGAGTAAAAAAGGAATGCCCTAAAGCTACGAAAATTGCTTCCATAGTCAATTGATTAAAATCAGGTTTGAATAGGAAAGCAAGTCCTTCTTTAGCACCTTCTAACGTAAATGCATTAACAACTAAAATACATAGCAATATAAAAAAAATGGGCATCAATATCTTGGAGAATTTCTCAATACCGTTCTTCACACCTAAAACAACTATGGCTCCTGTAAAGAGTATAAATAGAAGCTGCCAAAATACTGGATCTAGCCCGCTGGTGACAAAATCGTCAAATGCTATTCCAAGATTACTTATATCTTTTCCTGAGAAGTTATTAAAGAGGGACATTATAATATATTTAACACCCCAACCTGCTACAACACTATAAAATCCTAGTGTTATAACAGAAGCAAATAACCCTAACCAGCCGCTTAAAAACCATGGTCTTCCCGGGGCTAGCTCTTTAAAAGCTCCAACTGTATTCTTTCCTGTATGTCTACCGATAATAAATTCAGATAACATAACCGGTAAGCCAACCAGCATGATACAGATAAGATATACAATTAAAAAACTTGCTCCACCATACTTGCCTGTGATATATGGAAAACGCCATATGTTTCCTAATCCGATGGCCGACCCAGCTACAGCGGCTATAATACCTATCTTAGATGTAAATTTATCTCTTTTACTCATTTTGTGTCCTCCTCATTATGTCAGCTATATGTTCTCAAATCTGCAATGTGATGAGGGTAGTAAAAAGCCTCTATTACCTAAGGGTAACAGAGGCTATATATTTTATTATTCTAACCATGCTACCAATCTACTACCGTCAGTTTTCTTTCTACAAAAGGTATATCATCATACCCTAACCTACTTAGCTACTACAGTGATTCTTTATAACATTAGGTACTAAAACTAAAACTCTTAATTCACAATATCGTTTTTTGCAATTACAGGATCAAAATACAGATAAGTGTAAATCAAAATTTGACCCTACATCATAAATTTGCTATTTTTCTCTGGACGAGCATCAAGTTCTGCCTTCTTATCTTCATAGCCTGGACGTCCAAACATAGCATAAGTTGCATTCTTACCTTCTTCAACACCTGGTTGATCAAATGCATTGATGTCCATTAACTCACCAGCGAAAGCTGTTGTAACTTCAAACAAATATAATAGCTGACCTAATGTAAATTCATTTACCTTTGGCAGTGTTAATGTCATATTCATTTTACCTTGTTTCATAAGAGCATATTCTGTTGCCATTTGTTCAGTCTTAATTAATTGGTCTTGAGTAGTACCACCAAGAAAACCTAAACTTGGTATATCACCATACACCTTAGGTATACGTAATGATTTATTGTATTCATCTACTCCAATGAATACAGTCATCTTATCAAAAGGACCTTCAGCATATAATTGAACTTGTGAATGCTGATCAGTTGCACCTAATGCTTTAACAGGTGTTTGCCCTACATTAACTGCATCACCATTATTATTAAACTTTTTACCTAAACTTTCTGCCCATAATTGTGCAAACCAATCTGCAATATACTTCAAGGAATCTGCATAAGGCATCATAACTTGAATGTTTTTATCTTGTTCCATTGCTAGATAGCTTAAAATACCATACATAGAACCTGGATTTTTAAATGTATCTTCGATTTTACATAACTCATCCATATAAGCTGCTCCAGCAAGTAATTCTTCAATATCAATCCCTGCCATAGCTGCAGGCAATAACCCTACTGGTGTTAGCTCTGAGAAACGACCACCTACACCTGCTGGAATAACAAAGCTTTTATAACCTTCTTTATCAGCCATAGGTCTTAAATTACCGTTTTTAGCATCAGTCGTACAGACGATATTTTCTTTATAACTGTCACCTAAACGTTCTTTTAACATGTCTTCGATGATCATGAATTGAGACATTGTCTCTGATGTACTTCCTGATTTAGAAATAACATTGAAAAGTGTTTTCTCTACATCAATAATATCAAATAAGTAGGATAAATTTTCAGGATCTACATTATCAGCTACATAGAAACGTGGGAATCCACCTCTATCTTCTTTAGACAATTCATTGAAGAAGGGATGATTAATAGCTTGTTGAACGGCGATTGGACCAAGAGCAGATCCACCAATTCCTAGCACTACAAATGCATCAAACTTATCTTTCACGACATCTGCATAAGCTTTAATATCAGCAACTACTTCAGCTTGATTATATGGTAGATCTCTCCAGTCCATATCACCATTAGCTCTTTTTTCTTTCATAGAAGCTTCTGCTATCTCGATTTTTTCTTGAATAGCAACAATATCCTCTTCTTTAATTCCATGTTCACCAACAAAGTCAGCCATCATGTTATTAAAGTCCATTCTTAATCGCATACTTTCTTTCCATGTTTGATCTTCAAATCTTTTGCTCATTATCTATAACCTCCTTATGTATTTAAGAGAATTGAATACTATATTTCTCGGCTACATATAGCCTATTACTTACTGTTTTATATCATTAACGATTATACCCTTAATATATAGAAAAGTAAAGTTTAGGTACGTTGGGTTATTTATTTTCTCATTTTTTAATAGATTTATAATGGATTCTATGGAATAGTTTGTTATAATATAATAGACATAACCTCATACTTAACATGAGCAGTTTTCAATAAAATATACTTAAAGGAGAGAATAATGAATAAGAAAGATATTCAGAAGAATTATTATAAACTTATTCCACCGGCATTAGTCTTAGTAACGTTATCTTGCCTGATTTTTTATTTTGTATTTCAATATAAAGGATTAAGCTTAATCTATAATGCTATTGGAACAGTAGTAATTGCTTTTGTCATGATTTATTTACTTAAGCCCATTGTGGATTTTTATGAAAGAAAGATACCTATTAAACGAGGATTAGCAATCTTACTTGCATTTTTAACAGTAATAGCAATCATCATCCTCATGTTTGTATTATTCATACCAAGTTTAGTGGATAGTGTTAAAACTTTTGCTAAAGATATTCCTACTTACTCCAGAGAGTTAGAATCCTTATCCTATCAATTATTAGCCTATTTATCTAATACCTTTGATGTTGAGGATCTTGTTACTCAAGTACAAGAATTCTTAATGGGCTACTCATCCACCATCATTAATTTTGGTACAGATTTAATTGGTTCAATTGCTTTGGGTGCAACCAGCGTAGTAACTTTAACTTTTAACTTTATTATCGCTATCTTCATGGCTTGGTATGCTCTAGTAGATGCAGAAGCGATGCAGGATTATACTAAAAGATTTGTTAAAGCTGTTTTTAGACCTAAGACAGCCAATTACATTATAAAAGTAACCCATTTAACGGATAAAGCTGTTAAAAACTTTTTAGTCAGCAAACTAATAACCTGTATTATACTTGGTTTCTTAGTGTATATTGGTATCATTATCGCTAATTTATTCGGTTTGGATATCCCTTATGCACCTCTATTCGGTTTAATCATTGGTTTAACAAATATTATTCCTTATGTTGGTCCACTTATGGGTACCATACCTTGTCTCATTATTACACTACTCACTGGTATCCCAGAGACTGTTGCTTTACTAGGTATTGTATTATTGATGCAGCAAGTAGATAACATCTTTGTTGGACCAAAGATATTAGGTGATTCTTTAGGTGTTAAACCATTCTGGGTTGTTGCATCTGTAGCAATCGGCGGCAGTTTATTTGGGGCCATAGGTATGGTTCTTTCTGTACCCATCGTAGCCGTTATTCAAACTTTACTTACTGAGTACATTGAATCTAAAGAGGCTATACACATGGCTACAATTCCAGATATGCACGTTACTCCGAAGAGTGAAGATGAAGATCCAAGAAAAGAATGACATGAAAAAGCTCCAGAACTTAATCTGGAGCTTTCTTTATTTCAATTCATCTAATGTACCAAATCGGTAGCCTTCTGCATGTAATGACTCAATGATACTAGCAAGCGCTTCTGCATTTGAAGATGATACAGAATGAAGTAGAGGTATGGATCCGGGATGGTGATTCGTCATAACATGATCAAGAGCATAATCTGCTCCCGGTTGATCATCTGTTTTCCAGTCAACATAAGCCATACTCCAAAAAATACTTTTATAACCCACAGAACTTGTCAGGTAGAGTGTTCTTTCACTGTATTCACCCATAGGTGGTCTAAAATAAGCATCCATTGAGTAACCTGTTGTCTCTAACATATAGGCAGCAGTATCTTCTAATTCTCTAATGACATCTTCATCACTAAGACTAGGCATACTTTGATGAGTTACTGAATGATTGCCAACAATATGCCCTTCTTCTTTCATCCTTATGACTAATTCTTTATTATCTCTTATGTAAGGCTGGGTTACAAAAAATGCTGCTTTAACATCATGTACTGCTAATGCATCTAGTATTGTTTCTGTATAGCCATTCTCGTAACCGTTATCAAAAGTTAAATAAATCACCTTCTCATTGATATCTCCAAGGTAATAGGCATTATAACTATCAAGAATCTCAGTCTCTGCATAGGCAATTGGTGGTTCATGTTCCGTGTTACGCTTCCAGGACCACCCCTTTGTTTCATTGGAAAGAGAGGATGTTTCCTTTTCAACTATTACAGGTAGTTCTAAATCAATTTCTTCTAAAACCGACTCTTCTTCAGTTTCTTTTACGTTCTCTTCTACCTTTGGTTCCTCTTCTACAATTGGCTCCTCAACAACAGGTTCTACCACTTCAGGTTCAACTGTTATAATGTCGTCTTTATTGCCTACCTCTGGTTCGAGTGTCGGCTGTTCTTCTGAGCTCGTACCAATATTGCTCACAGGTCGCATTTCAGTACAGCCAACAGATAATACTGTAATAAAAAGAATAAGTCCAACGATAATTTTTTTCATGCTTTTCCTCCTTCTCCTTTAGTACATCATATTATACCATAATTACCCTGAAAAAGACTTTAAATCTTTATTAAATGCTCTGTTTAATGCAAAAGAAAAAGAGGCCGGTCAGCCTCTTAGTATAGAATTCTTCTTGCTCCAATATATGGTTTTCCTGATGCATACATATCCGAAATGATTACACCAGTACTTGGCGTACTTGAATGAACAATTTGCCCATTACCAATATAAATGGCAACATGTGAGATATATCCATTATAACCATAGAATAATAAATCACCTGACTGCAACTCACCAACGGATACTGGAACACCATCATTAAACTGGGTTCTGGAGGTACGGCTAATACTTACACCAAACTGTTGATATATACTTTGCGTAAAACCAGAGCAATCTACACCGTATGTTAGGCTTGTACCACCATACACATAAGGTACTCCAACATATTGCATACCCTGATTAGCTATTTCATCACCAAGGCTTAATTCTTCTTCAAAAGCATTTAACTGGATGGCGTTCTCCAATGTTACATATGCTTTATGCACATAACCTATGGCTTCATCCGTTAACTTAACCTTAATCCATTCACCTTCTATACTTATAACGTCAACTTCATTTCCTCGTTGCAGTTTTGTTATAATACTTGAACTTGTATTCGCTCCTTGTCTTACATTTAAGTTATCAGCTATAACAACAGCATTCTTCATTTCTGATATATAGCTTAAGTCTTGTAAGTCTTCTTCGTTAAAAGATAACTTTGTATTATAAACATAGCCATACTGCTCTTTATATAGTACATAACTATATTCTTCTCCAACAGACAAGACTTTTATCTCTTCAGCTCCTGGTATTGTTTCCATAATATTCTCTGTTTTCTGTTCAGGCTCACTGCGCAAATTCACATCTGCTTGTACCAATGCCGGTATTCCATTGAAGGTAACATAATCCTGAAACACATATGCTATTTCATCGTTATATTCAATCTCATAATAATCTCCGTCCACATCAAGTATATGTACTTGACTATCTGTCTCAAGCTGCGAGATGATATTACTAGAATTTTGAACCGGTGCTGTTCTTACATTAATTTGATCTACATTTACAGTCCCTACTACTGCAGCGTGAGCATTCATTGTATAAATCAAAGTACCTGCAATACAACAAAGGGTTTTAACATATTTTTTACGAAAACTCATTTTTTGTCCTCCAGAAGTCAGTTTATTGTGATACTAATCAATTATGTCAAACTTCTCTTTGGTTTATTATATACCTTTTTAAATAAGTTATTAATTAATTATTACATTCTTATTATATCCAGTTCATTTTTTAATGTCAAATCCACCGTGCGTCCCCAATATTACAAGCTTATTTCATTATCATGATATAGAGATCTTTTATTAATATATAATTAATATTTTATTAAATACTTATTAAATTATAGACTTGTCTATACTATTATATGCTATATTATTCCAAAAGTTTCTTGTATATTTCAAATAAACCCAAAAATGATTACCATTACTTTCCTTGTTGAATGTAATATATTTAATTTTTTCTTAATAGACTAAAGGAAGTCACATTAATAATCCAAAACCCAAGCTAAATCTTCATTTTTACGCACAAGAAAAGTAAAAAACTACTCACAATTGTGAGTAGTTCAATATATATTCCATTTCTTTAAATTATCGTGAATAAAACATAAAACCAATGGGCTGCAATTCCTGCCACTAAGCCCCCAATGGTATGACTTATAATAGCCTTACCTGTCAGTTCTCTACAGTCTAAGCTATCCATCATAGCAACATGAGTACTTAAGTAACCACTCCAACACATACCCATTGCTGTAAAGACAGCTATTTCGTTCCCACCTATTAAACCTTCTTCGAGTAAAGTAGGAACTAGCCCAATAGCCGCACCTACAGCCCCTAAAGATGTTATGGGTACTGCTATAGCTTCTGGACTCTGGAAACCAAAAAGTGGCTCCAAAATAAAATCAAGTTGATTAGCAATAGCAGGTAACAAACCAACTCCTTCATAAGCTACTCCGGTATATCCTTCAGGTGAAGGTCCATTCGTAAATAATAGAACAACTGTACATATAATAAGTACTCCTGGTATGATGCTTAATCCAATATCCACACCTGATTTACCACCTTCTAATAATGCAGCTAATAAACGTTGCCCAGTTGTACCTTCTCTTACTTTACGGTAAGTTAAAACATCATAGTCTACATCACTTTTAACAATAGGCTCGGCATCAACGCCATATACTTTCTTAGTAAATTGAAGCATAATACGAACACTGATAATACTACCCACAAAGGCACCTAGGTTACCAATTAAAGCTGGCATAACAAAACTTTCACCTATAGGTGATGCTTGAGCCATCATAAACGCTGTTACAACTAACCCCATACCAAAAGCTGTTCCTAAATTTGTTAAAGCAGGGAGTTGATATTGTTTAAAAAATTTCTTAAAACCATCTTCCTTAGCTAATGTAATAATAGCTGGGTTATCCGATAAATATGTTGTCACAATCCCTAATACTGATGCACCAGGCATGTTGTATAAAGGTTTCATAAATATGGACAAAATCTTATTAAGCATGGAGATGACTCCAAACTCGGTTAAGACAGAACCAATAGCACCTGCCAAAACAGCTATCCCCATAATGAAAAATACGGTATTCAACAATAAGTCGTGGGCAGTATTGATTAAGGTATTAAACATATTAACTAAACCCATAACTGAAATTAAATAACCAAAAAATAAACAGAAAATAATTATTGCAATAATTCCTTCAGTACTTACTGCTTTTTTAAGTCCATTTGTGCTAACTCTTTGATTTAGCTTCCTGGAAGTATTCTTCATAGTTTCCATGTAAATGCCCCCGATTTAAATTTTTCAAGCTAATTATAGGGCATTCTTAAATAAATGTAAATAACTTATTGATAAATAAAATTTTTTAAAGATTTTTAAAAAAAATCGTAAAATTTTATTGCAAAACATCTTTAAATTAATAACTTACTTAATGCTTTTAGGTAAGGCTAATGACCACATTCAAAACCTTTTCCAGATAGATACTCTTGTACTACTTTCATCATAAATTTTCAACTATATTTTTCAATATAAAAACCGACCTCCATCAGTTAGATTTTAGGCCTAACATCTGGGGGTCGATTCATTAACAGGTTCTTTTATCTATCACATTATCCTATAAGAATGGGCTATCGCTTTGAGCTTTAAGTCGACCCCAACGACGATCCACTTCTTCTTGGATACTTGTTAAAATACTTTCATTATCAGGTTTTAACAAGTGCTTTGTTCTACCCATCATGCTAAAGAAATCAGCAATAGGTATCTTTTTATTTTTTGCTTCTGGATTGTAAGTGATGTTTGTAATACCTCTTTCAATTTCATAAAGAGGATGGTAACAACTATCCACTCCTGCTTCAATAACACTACGCTCATAGCGAGGATTATCACCCCAGTTAAGAGGGCATGCTGATAGTGTTTTAATGAATGCTAGCCCATATTCATTAGCATACTTTTGAGCTTTAGCAGCTTTCTTAATGAAGTCCATAGGTATATGCTCGGATACAGTAGCTACATATGGAATATTCGTTGCTGCAAAAATCTGAGGTGTATCTTTGTGGAAGGTTATCTTACCAACTTGAGCCGGACCTACATGTGATGTAGATGTTTTAGCTCCCATAGGAGTCGTATAAGATTGTTGATAACCTGTATTCATATAACCACCATTATCATATTCCATAATGATCATTTTATGATTTCTTAATGCAGCACCAATAGCAGGTCCCATACCAATATCAAGCCCACCATCACCACTAACCATAACAAATGTAAACTCATCTGGAATCTCACCACGACGTTTCTTTTCTTCAAACATTTCAACAAGACCCGATAATGTAGCTGCACCATTTTGGAATAAGTTATGAATATAACTTACACGGAATGATGTTTTAGGATAGGCTGTTGTAACAACCATACCACAACCTGTTTGGAATAAAAGAACAACGTTTCCTTCAATACCTTTTAATAACAAGTTAACATTAACTGGAATACCACAACCAGGACAAGCTCCGTGACCGGCAACCCAGCGTTTTGGCATTTTAGTAGCATTCTTTATAATACCACCTTTTACTTTGAAGAGACCATTTTTATCATCCACTTCAACAGATGTAACTCCTGGACTTGCCTCTTCTTTAGAGATTGGTTTCATGTATTGAACTGGTTCATAACCTTCTTTACCTTTATATTGACCATAGTAATCAAACTTCTTATGCTCTTCCTTTTTGCCTTCTGCTATATCATAAGCTTTATTCAACATATGGATAGCATCTTCTTTATAGAAGTCTTTACCACTTAGACCATAAACTAATGAGTTGACTTCAATATCAGCCTTAAAATCGTGTAATGTAGCTTTTAACTCCAGTGACAAGTTACCACCACCTGCACCGTAACTATCTTGTCTATCAGCTACTACTATGGATTTAACATCTTTACAGATATTATAGAGACCTTCTTTATCCCATGGTCTTAATGCATTAATGGTGAATACACCAACTTTTTTACCTTCTTTTCTTAATTCATCAACTGCAATCTTTGCAGTATCATAGGATGAGCCAAGAATAAATAATGCCGCTTCAGCATCTTCCATTTCATGACCCTCAATTACTGTATACTGACGTCCAGAAATTTCTTCATATTCCTTGAATACACGTGGAATTACTTCTCTTGCTTCTTCCATTGCTAAATGCAGCTGGAACTTATTATTGATTAAATCTGGCTCATTCATATAAGAACCAATTGTAACTGGTTTGTCAGGATCTAATGCATGTGTATCTGCAACGTATTCTCCTAAGAAATCTCTTACATCTTCATCATTTGCGAATACATTAACTCTTCTCTTCTGATGAGAGGTAAAGAAACCATCGAAAGCTACTATTACTGGTAACTTAACTTCTTCAGCTATTTTCAGAGCCATAATATTTAAGTCATAAACACGTTGTGGATCTTTTGCAAAGAGAATGATCCATCCGGTATTTAATGTATACATGATATCACTATGATCACCTTTAATAGATAAAGGACCTGATACAGTTCTACATACAACATTTAGAACCATTGGGAACCGTGTACCAGATTGTACAGGTAACTGCTCTAATGCATAGAGTAAACCGTTAGCTGATGTTGCATTAAATACACGCCCACCACCTGCAGTCGCTCCATAACATATACCTGCGGCACCATGCTCTCCATCACCTGGAACCATTTTAACATGATGTTTTCCGTCAGCCTTTAATTCATCTAACTTTTCAGCAATCTTTGTTGATGGTGTAATTGGGTAATAACCCATTACATGATAATTTATTTGTTTGGCGGCGTATGCTGCCAATTCATTACCACTGTCAAACATTATTTTTTGCTCTTTCACACCTATTCCTCCTATCCGAATATATCGAACTTAGCTACTTCTACTAATAATTAAGATCAATATGCCTTCTTTGATATTCTTTGGTTAATGAATGCTTGGCATCCAATGTTAAAAACCAATTTGAGTATTTACTTATGGCTCTATAATAAGGGTATTGTCTTCTTTTTCAGTTGTTTGAATGGAGTTTGCTCCAACAAAATCTTCAAAATCTAACTGATCAACGACTAATTCTTGGTTTCGTACATGATTTTTCCAAAGGTCATGTTCACGCTCAAGACCTGCTGTTAATGCATCTGTAGGACATACCTCTACACATCTTAAGCAACCCTTACAGTGATGATAATCAGGACCTAAATTGACCATTCCTTTTCGTCCTTTGAATTCACCTTCAGCAAATTGGAATACCATATCAGGACAAGTAGTATCACACATACCACAATGGATACAAGCTTCTTCCTTAAAGATAGGTGCATAACCTACACGACTGGCTGAAACATCATTACTGATGGTACTAGCAATGTTAGGATTATTACCTCCTAATGGTGCATTATCCCAACCCCAATCTCTTTTTACTTCCTTGAACTCTTGATAAGGATATTTACCATCTTTATCAAATTGCTTTATTTTAACTTCCTCATAACCTCTTCGTAAACCTTTTAAGTTTCCTTCTAAAACCGCTGGATACTTCTTACCAATTGTTTCTTTCACAACTTCTTCAATTGCTTCAAGTGGAATGAAATCAGATGCTTTAGCTAATGCACCGAGCATAACCATGTTGATACGTGTTTTTTCTTCAAGTGCAATATTGAGTGCATCCACACAAACAACTGTACCAGCATGCATTTTTAAGTAATCACGTATCTCTTCTGGATTCTCATCTGTATTAACGATAACTTTTGAATTCTCATCCACACCATCCATTACAGGTATTTTACCAACTAGATTTTTATGGAAGAGTGCCAATAGATGTGGCTTTTCTACTGGACTGTTAAGCCTTATCTCTTGCTCTGCATCGCAAAATCTGACAAAAGACTTAACAGGTGTTCCTTTTTTTTCTGATCCATAACTTGCAAAATTTGAACTATTTAAGCCTAAATATAATGCTCCAACTTCACCTAAAATTTTACCACTAACATTAGCACCTAGACCTCCAATACTTTCCAGTCGGATTTCATAGAAACCTAATTCATTGGTTTTGGGTAATTTTATTACTTCGGCCATAAAACATCCTCCTTTTATAGAATATTCTCATAATACACATAGTCTTTTATGTCTTCGTCAACTTTCTAGTAACTAATAATTAGTATTATTTAATATTAATTATATGTTATCCACTAGTGTTTTGCAAGCATTTTTCCGATTGTACTGATTTTAATACATTTTCTTATTTCTTCAGATAAATCCTTAAATCTTATAATCAATTTCACACGTTTTTATTATATGAACTTTATGGACGAGTTATGTAAAAGATAGTAAGCCACACTTTTTTCCAATTTACATAGTAAAAATATTCTTGCTAATTAGATATGAAAATAAGTTAGGCAAATTAGGCATATAAATGACAGCGACTAGATTAAGTCTATAAAGAGAGGTGGAACTATTTGAAAAGTAACCTTAGAAAACAAAAAAGTACATGCATCATTTTTGAGTAAGCATGTACCTTGAAGTCTATTAATCAAGTTTAATTAGAGTTGACTATAGATGTGATTATAGTCATTTTAATTTAAATTTTGTAAGATATTTTGTATCATTAATGAAGAGTTTTTAGCTGCTTTTAATACAAATTCATTGAAATTAATTTCAGCACTATGATCTGCTTTATCTGAAATAGCTCTGATGATAACAAATGGGATTTGGTTTAAATAACAGGTATGAGCAATTGCTGCTCCTTCCATCTCGGTACAGTATGCCTGAAATTCATGAATTATCTCTTCTTTAATTTCTTTACTTGCCACGAATTGGTCTCCACTAACTATTCGTTGTACAAATACACCAGGGTTATTAGGTAAGATTTTGCCTGCTTCTTTAGCTAATTGAATCATTTTTTCATCAGCTTTAAAAGTGCTTTCTTCCATTCGTGGTATGATTCCCTTCTTATGACCAAATGCAGTTGTATCAAAATCATGGTAAACAGCATCTGATGATATGACAATATCGCCAATGTCTAAGGTTTTATGTAGTGCTCCTGCAACACCCACATTAACAATCACATTGACATCATATTGGTCAATTAAAACTTGTGTGCAGATGGCTGCGTTAACCTTTCCGATTCCACAGCGAACAACGACTACTTTTTCACCATGTAATAACCCACTATAAAATGTCAATCCTGCTTGATCAGTAGTGTTTTGACAGTCCATAATCTCCTTTAATTCATCAACTTCTTCATCCATTGCGCCTATAATACCTATAATTTTATCTTTGTCCATTCTCTTTCCTCCTCATGTAGTATTCAAGTTATTCTTTATTGCTTTCTAAGCTCTTAGACTTAAGACCTCGCACTAATAGGATAATCCCTATAACAATTAAAGCAATTGGCCATAATAAATCTAATAGTTGCTCTGAAATCTCAGTATCTACAAATTCATCAACATATATTATTAGCGAAACGCCGTACATTATGCCAGAAATAAGCAGCGGCCAATTCCGCTTTCCTCTTGAGCTATTTTTAAATCGAGATGTATGAATGATATAAACAAGTAAAAAGTTTGTGGCTAGTATTAATGTCGTAATGACATCTTCATATCTGATAAAAAAAATATCATCTTCAAACCAAACATAAATCTGTCCCATGAAAATAATTAAGGCTACTAATAGAAAACCAACATTTCGATAGTGTTTATTGTAACCGTAGTATATGTATAATCCTACAGCACCACCACTGATTAACAGTGCCATGTAGTTATCCATATCAATAAATCTACTTAGAATTCCAATGATCCCCAATACCACTAAGGCTACTCCAATCAAACTTTTCTTATTCATGTTACTTCCCCCTCCAACTCTTCTTTGCGGAGATAAAATCATCCATCATCTTTTTCATGAATGCCCACTCATCTATTTTAGTCTGATAAAAAGATTGACCATTTTCTGTTATTGCATAATATTTACGCCTTCCGCCTTTACTTTCACCATCATCCCAATAGGAACGGATATACCCATTAACCTCTAATCGTTTTAAGGCAATGTATAATGTACCCTCTTTAAGCTCAAAAGCACCGTCACTATGCTCTTTAACATTTTTGGCTATTTCATAGCCATAGCAGTCATGTTAGTGAATAATACTAAGATAATTGTATCAATATGACCTTTTAAAACTTCTTTGCTAACTTGCATAGAACCACCTTCCAACCTCATAATAACACATCATACCTAACTATACAATGTACTTAGTATTACTTAATATATGTATCAAATCTAGGTTGTTTGTACTCGTGAAACAAACCTATTTAATGCCTCTTTTGGTATTAAAAATTTTAATAGCGCTCATAGCCTTGTATATTAAACTTTTCTTAATCATTATAATTTTTATAAGTTGTCACTCTTAGATAAGCTATGATATAATCCCCTTATGTTATGACCTAGAATCCTACTTAAAATTACTTTTTTACTTAACGTAGTATTCTGACTGCTAATGACAATAAGGAGGACATTTATGGATACTTTTAGAACTTCAGGAGTCTGTGCAAAAGAAGTTAAATTTGAGATTGAAAATGATAAAATTAAGCAAGTAGAGTTTATCGGTGGTTGTGATGGTAACCTACAAGGCATTAGCCGATTAATAGAAGGTATGGAAGTCAATGAAGCTATTAAACGCCTTTCAGGTATTACATGCGGACCAAAAAGATCATCATGTCCCGATCAATTAGCCGTAGCGCTTCGAAATAAACTGGCTGCAACTAATGACGTATAGATATTATCAATAACTGTATAAATAAAGCCAAATTAAATTCAGTAATGATAAAAGGAGGGTTTCCATGAAGTATGATGAGAGAGATATCATGTTTGCTAGAATGACATACCAGTCTGGTGGACTACAATATGAGGATTACTACAAACGCCATCCTGAAAAAAAAGAAATTGATGATACATTGCGAAATATGCCAAATATCTGTGGCGAAGGTACTGCAACTTATCATCCTATCAATGGTAAAATGGTTGATTCTACCTTTGAATTTCTCTCTAGATTGCACCCTCTATGCCAAGGTGATATCAACGGTATACGATTAGAAAACTACGATAAAGCTGAAATGACGGAACGTATCAAAGGGTTAGCTACTTATTATAATGCAAAACTTGTAGGTGTTACTGAAATGGAAAACAACCATTACTATTCACATAGAGGACGACATCCCGAGGATTATGGTCAACCTATTGATTCAAACGAACAACATCCCTACGGTATTGTTTTCGCAGTAGAGATGGATCAGGATTATATTTATCGTGCTCCACAGCTTTCAGTATCTTTAGCCTCTACCAAAGGATATATTGATGGTGCAATCGTAGGAATGATTATCAGTCACTTTATTCGCAGTTTAGGTTATGAGGCTCGTAATCATATGGATGGCAATTATATGGTCATCGCTCCACTAGTGGCTCGTGATGCAGGTCTTGGTCAATTAGGTCGACAAGGGTTGCTTTTGACAAAGGAATATGGCAGCCGTGTTCGTCTTGGTGTTGTTACTACTAACATGCCCTTAAATACGGATGCTCCAATAGACTTTGGGATAACAACTTTCTGCGATGAATGCGGAATTTGCTCAAGAACTTGTCCAGGTAAGGCCATCTCTAAAGAAGGTCCACAGGATTATGATGGTATACTAGGTTTTAAAATTAATCATGAAGAATGTTATCGTAGATGGCGGAGCATAGGTACCGATTGCGGTATATGTATAGCTAATTGTCCTTTTAGTGATCATGTTGATCCTTCTTTAATAGAAAAGATGAAAGATGATGCAGAGATTCGGCAAAAAATTATACAAAATTTTAAAGAAAAATACCCTATCCGCCCTTATTTAAGGGGAAATCCAGATTGGATGTAAGAACTTTATACCGTTGAAACACACAGGAGCAATGTAAGATCGCCTCATGTGTGTTTTTTATTGTAACATCATAAAAATATAAAATGTAATACGGACTACTCCCCCATTGTTTAAGTCTTGCAATAAATATAAGTCCATCATTCATAGGTATCGAAAATATTATTTTAATTCAGTTTTCATATTGCTTTGTGAAAAGAATTATGTTATATTAATAACGTAATACATATGCACAAATGCTTATATGTTTAAATATAATATTATAATATAAGTTCGCTAACATGAACGGAGGTATTAGTATGATTACATTAGAAATGAAGGGGCTATCTTGTGCTAATTGCGCAAGTAAAATTGAGGAAAGGGTAAATAACCTCTCTACTGTTAAGGAGGCTACTATGAATCTTATGAGTAGAACAATGAAGATCGAAGCTAACGCTACTCATGACAAAGATTCTATTATTGAAGAAACTAAAAAAATAGTTTCTGCATTAGAACCAGATGTAGTGGTTTTAGAAAAGGGTAAGAAACAACCACAGGCAGATGGGGATTCATGTGGTTGCGACCATTGTCATACATCATTTGATGATATACAAAACGCTGAAGAAAAGACATCCTTCTGGGATGCAGTAAAAGACTATGCAAAGAATAATAAAATAATGATGGTTGGATTCACTTTATTTATTATAGGTATTACACTACGAATGCCTAACTCCATTGAGATTGGTGTTTATTTGACGTCTTATCTGCTTGTAGGTAGTGTTGTTCTCGTTACAGCAGGTAAAAATATATTAAGAGGTCAAGTTTTTGATGAACACTTCCTAATGGCTATAGCAACTGTTGGTGCATTAGCTTTAGGTGAATACCCTGAAGCAGTAGCCGTTATGGTTTTCTGGCAAATTGGAGAAGCATTCCAAGATTTTGCAGTTAATAATTCTCGTAAAAATATTAAAGGATTACTGGACTTAAAAGCTGAGTATGCTAATTTACAAACAGCTGATGGCTTAAAGCAAGTAGATCCAGAAACTGTTCAAGTAAATGATCTTATTGTTATAAAACCTGGTGAAAAGGTTCCTCTCGATGGCGTTGTTATATCTGGTAAAGCCATGATGGATACAGCTGCATTAACTGGCGAATCTGTTCCAAGAAGTGTTTCTGAAGGTGATGATGTTTTAAGCGGTTTTATTAATAAGAATAGCGTCATTACTGTAAAAGTCACTAAATTGTTATCTGAATCAACAGCATCAAAAATTCTTGATCTCGTAGAAAATGCAAGTGCTAAGAAATCTAAAACAGAGCAGTTTATTACAAAATTTGCTCGTTACTATACTCCAGTTGTCGTTATAGCAGCTGCTTTACTGGCTGTTGTACCTCCACTAGTTGTACCTGGTGCAACATTCCCTGATTGGATCGAGCGTGCCCTAATTTTCTTAGTTGTATCCTGTCCATGTGGTCTTGTTGTCTCCATTCCTCTTGGATTCTTTGGTGGTATTGGCTCTGCTTCTAAGCACGGTATACTCGTAAAAGGTGGCAACTATTTAGAAGCACTTAACAGTGTTACTACAATCGTATTTGATAAAACAGGAACATTGACCAAAGGTGTATTCAAAGTTGCTGATATAAAGCAAGCTAATGACTTTACACCTGATGAAATCATCGAAATGGCTGCTATGGTGGAAGGCTATTCTAATCACCCCATTGCAAAATCCATTAGAGAAGCTTATGGTCAGGAATTTGATGAAAACAGAGTTAAAGATTTTGAAGAGATCTCAGGTCACGGTATTAAAGCTCTAGTTGATGACCGAGCAGTGGCAGCAGGTAATTATAAGTTAATGGAGCAATTAGGTCTTAACTATAACGAACCTCATGAAGTGGGCACCATTGTACACGTAGCTATCGACAGAAAATATGCAGGATACATTGTTATCGCTGATGAACTTAAAGAAGATGTCATGAGTCTAACAGATCAATTGCATAAAGCTGGTATTAAAAAGGCTATCATGTTAACTGGTGATCATAAGTCTATTGCTTCAAAAATTGCTTCTCAACTGAAGCTTGATGATTTCAGAGCTGAATTGTTACCAGGTGATAAAGTTGATGAATTCGAACGGATAAAAGATAGTGTTTCTAATAAAGAAAGGGTGGCTTTTGTTGGTGATGGTATCAACGATGCACCTGTATTAGCTAGGGCAGATATCGGTATATCAATGGGTGGTGTTGGATCTGATGCAGCCATTGAAGCTTCAGATATCGTTCTTATGACGGATGAGCCTAAAAAGATTGTAGAAGCAAAACTCATTGCTCTCATGACTAGAAAAATAGTATGGCAAAACATTATCTTTGCTTTAGGCATCAAAGTTGGTGTACTTCTTATGGCTACAGTTGGTATGGCTACGATGTGGGCCGCTATTTTCGCTGATGTGGGTGTAGCATTATTAGCTATCCTCAATGCATCTCGAATATTAAAAGCAGAAATAAAAGTGGATTAAAAGGCTATAAGATTATAAAAGAGAAGTGGCTCATATTTGAGCCACTTCGAGTCTGTAACGTAAACTGTGTAAAAATCTCCATCCTGGTTATAATCCAAACAATCAGGAAGGAGATTTTTTTATG
>NZ_PQDH01000026.1 GCF_002964605.1 Vallitalea okinawensis | reverse complement strand
GTTCGCCCTCCGTGGCTCACTGCTCCATAGACCCCCAACATGCTTTCTGTATGTAATAGAGGGGGACCTATTACGCTGGCTGGAAAGACGTTCATGTCTTAGACAGCTAGGTTCGCCCTCCGTGGCTCATAGCTCCATAGAACCCCCAACATGTTTTCTGTATGTAATAGGTGAGGGAAAAACATTTATATTCGTTTTTACGATACTGTATTAAGAAATGCGATAACCCCTATAAGGGATTATCATGTATAATAAGAGTGAACATATTTAATAACAATCTGTTTTGTGTTATTTCTCCTTTTATTGTAGATTTTTTAACGAACCTTCATAGGAGGTAAGAGTGAATGAAAATTAAATCACGTCAATTACTATTAAGTTTGGTGCTTTTAGTAACCATGGTATTTCTTTATGGATGTGCTTCTAGTACAACTTATAAGGAAAGCAATAACGTTATAGAAGCCTCAGCATTAAAGGATGAACTGAGTAAGAGTAATGTCATCGTTATCGATGCTCGTTCAGCAGAAGATTATGCTGTGGGTCATTTAGATGGCGCGGTTCATCTTAATCCAAGTGAACTCACAGTTTCTGAACCTGTCAAAGCTACCATTGCACCAAAAGAACAAGTTGAGGCAGTTTTAAGCAGTAAAGGAATTAGTAATGATTCCATTATTTATGTATATGATAACAGTGCCGGAGTATACGCTGGACGCGTATGGTGGACTTTAAAAGCTTATGGTCATAATAACATTAAACTTATCAATGGTGGACAAAAAGCTATTGAGAGTGAAATGAACAAAGGTAATTTAGCAGCTTCAGCTGCAGAGACTAATTTACCTGAGTCTACATATGTAGCAAAAGATTTAGATGCATCTTATCTAGCTACATTAGATGATGTCAAAGCTTATTCATCAAATCCACAAGAAGGTACTGTACTTCTTGATGTAAGAAGTGTTGCTGAGTATGAAGAAGGAACAATACCTAATGCTGTATTGTATCCACATACTAAGAACTTATACACCGATGGTACTTTCAAGTCTGACCGTACTATTTATCTAGATTACAACAAACTTGGCATTGATAAAGATGATGAAATTATTCTTTTTTGCAAGTCATCTTATCGTGCAACTCAAACTGCATTATTGTTAGAAGAAGCAGGTTACACTAATGTAAAAGTATTTGATGGTGCTTGGATTCAATGGAGTGGTGCTGGACTTCCAGTACAAGGTACAACCCAAACCACTATTACAAGTCAAGATGCTTCTTAATAATGATTAGGGAATGAGAACAAATAGGGAGGGTAAATTATGATGAAATTTACTAAAAAGATGGCATTAATCTTAGCTATGATCATGGTATTAGGTACAGCTATGGTTGGATGTAGCTCAGAAGAAAAAAAAGTTGAAGAAAAGGTTGAAGAACCAGCTCAATCAGCTATGGTTGTAGATGAAACAAAGGTCTCTGAAGTAGAAAAAGGTGTTAATGCTTACTTTGCTAACATGCCTGAACATATTTATAAAATTAATCAAAAAGAGTTTATTGAAAAAGTTAATGCTGGTGAAGATATGTTTATTTTAGATATCCGTACAGCAGAAGATTATGCAGCAGGCCATGTAAAAGGAGCTTACAATGCACCATGGGGAACTGCTATTAGTGATAGTTTAAGTAAAATACCAAGTGATGTACCAGTTTATGTGTACTGTTATTCTGGTCAAACAGCTGGTCAAACAGTGATGACACTTAACTTAGCAGGTTTCAATGCAAGAAGTGTTAACTTAGGTTGGAACTTTGGTATTTCTAAAGTTGAAGGTTATGAGAGTGTTTCTGTAACAGATGCTAATGAATTTGGTGAAGATGTAACTGAAATTAATGCAGAAGTTCAAACAGCTTTAGATGCTTATTATGCAGGTTTAGCAGATGTAAAAGAAACTACTTTTAAGAATTATAAAGTATCAGAAGATAACTTAAAAGCAATGATTGATAACAAAGATGATTTCTATCTATTATCTATCCGTTCAGCAGAAGATTTTGCTAATGGTCATATCGATGGAGCTGAAAATATTCCTTGGGGAGCAGGTATGGAACAATCCTTCTCTAACTTACCAAAGGATAAGACAATTGTTGTATATTGCTACTCAGGTCAAACAGCAGGTCAAACAGTTGCAGGCTTAAGATTATTAGGTTATGATGCTGTTTCCTTAAATGGTGGTGTAGGCGTAGGTTCTAATGCACCATTAGGCTGGGCAAATAAAGGTTACGAATTAGTTAAATAATACTGATAAGATCAAAAGGTTATTTCCATTAATGGAAATGACCTTTTTTAAATTAAAAAAATATAACCTTTTTAAAAAAAAAGATCTTTAGTAAACCTTCAAATCCTTGAATTTCAAAAATAGCAAACATATGTTTTGTTTCAGTAAACTTTGTGTTATAATAGGAGCATATGTACGAAAATGTTTTAGAATGGTCAGGTGATAGAAATGCCAGAGTTTAAAGTGGTTTCAGAATTTGAACCTACCGGTGACCAACCGGAAGCAATTGATATGTTAGTTGAAGGGTTTAAAGACAATAATCAATTTCAAACTTTACTCGGAGTTACAGGTTCAGGTAAAACCTTTACCATGGCTCATGTTATTCAAAGACTTAAAAAACCGACATTAATATTAGCCCATAATAAAACTTTAGCGGCTCAGCTATACAGTGAGTTTAAAGAATTCTTTCCTGAAAATGCTGTAGAGTATTTTGTCAGTTATTATGATTATTATCAGCCAGAAGCCTATGTGCCTTCCTCGGATACTTATATAGAAAAGGATTCTTCCATTAATGAAGAGATCGATAAATTACGCCATTCAGCAACAGCTTCACTTTTTGAAAGAGATGACGTCATTATTGTTGCTAGTGTATCTTGTATCTATGGTTTAGGAGACCCTATTGATTATACCAATATGGTGGTTTCGTTACGCCCAGGAATGACAAAAGAACGAGATGAAGTTCTTAAAAAGTTAGTGGCCATGCAATTTAGTCGAAATGATATGAATTTTACAAGAGGAACCTTTAGAGTAAGAGGCGATGTAATAGAGATTTTCCCAGCTTATTCATCCAAGTCCGTTTTTAGAGTAGAGTTCTTTGGTGATGAGATCGACCGTATCACTGAAGTAGACGTATTAACAGGTGAAATCTTAGGACTACGTGAACACATTATTGTTTTCCCAGCCTCCCATTATGTTATAGCACCAGATAAAATGGAAGATGCTATTAAGCGTATTGAAGATGAATTAGAAGAAACAGTAAAACAATTTAAAGACGAAGGGAAGCTTTTAGAAGCCCAGCGTATTGCGCAACGAACTAACTTCGATATAGAAATGATGCGAGAAACAGGTTTTTGTTCAGGTATTGAAAATTACTCCAGACACTTATCTGGACGTGAGGCTGGTAGTACCCCTCATACACTTTTAGATTACTTTCCTGATGATTTCTTGATGATGATAGATGAGTCACATATCTCTGTTTCTCAAGTAAGAGGGATGTATGCAGGTGACCAATCCAGAAAACAAACATTAGTAGATTTTGGATTCCGTTTACCCTCAGCAAAAGATAACAGACCATTACGTTTTGATGAGTTTGAGAATAAATTAAATCAAATGTTATTCGTATCGGCAACACCAGCACAATATGAAGCAGAACATTCATCTTTAGTAGCAGAGCAGATTATACGACCTACTGGTCTACTAGATCCACCAGTAGATGTCCGCCCAGTAGAGGGGCAGATTGATAATTTAATTGGCGAGATCAGGGCAACTGTTGATAAAGGTGACAAAGTACTCATTACGACCTTAACCAAAAAGATGTCAGAGGATTTAACAGATTACCTGAAAGAGGTAGGTATTCGGGTTAAATACTTACACTCGGATATTGATACACTTGAACGTTTGGAAATTGTCCGTGACTTAAGAATGGGTGTATTTGATGTTTTGATTGGTATCAACCTTCTTAGAGAGGGTCTAGATATTCCGGAAGTTTCATTAGTAGCGATCTTAGATGCTGATAAAGAAGGATTTCTTCGTTCAGAAACCTCTCTGATTCAGACAGTAGGTAGGGCGGCTCGTAATGCGGAGGGACGAGTAATTATGTATGCTGATAAAGTAACAGATTCCATGCATAGAGCCATATCAGAGACTAATCGAAGGAGAGGAATTCAAGAGGCTTATAATGAAAAACACGGTATAACCCCAACAACGATTAAGAAGAAAGTCCACGATCTCATCCGTGCTACCTTAGCTGCTGAAGAACCTGATTCTTACGAGTTGGATAAAGATGTTGAATCCATGTCAAAAGAAGAACTTCAAAAGATGATTAAAAAGCTAGAAAAAGATATGAAAAAAGCGGCAGCGGATTTATTATTTGAAAGGGCAGGAGAACTAAGAGATCAACTTTATGATTTAAAAAAAGAGTTACAGGAATTGGACTAAAAAGAATGACTTTAAGTCATTCTTTTTTAGTATTCATATAAAAAATTTCAAATATATGTCGATATAATTTATATACTATAAACTGCCAATGATAAAGACTTAAAGAAAGAGGGAAATCATGAAATTAAAATCTATTAAATGGAAAATGATTTTAGCACTTTCAGGGGTATTAACACTCATGTTTATCGCAATGTTTGCATTGATGGGGTATAATTATTACAAAATGACGATGGGCACGTTAACAAAAGTCGGTGAAGAACAAGCTAACAATCAAGGATTCATCGTCTCAGATGATTTGGATCAGGCAACATCAACAATTCGGACTCTTTCGGCTAGTATAGAAGGACTTATTCAGACAGGGAATGTTGATCGCGATGAATTAACAGAAATGGTACAATCTATCCTTGAAGAGCATCAAGAGTATGTGGGGATAGGTATAGGTATGGAGCCTAACAAATTAGATGGAAAAGATAGAAATTATCGAAATAAGAAATACAGTGATACAACAGGTCGTTATGTTGCATATTTCTATCTGAAAGATACTAAGGCGGAAGTGGAACAACTAGTAGGTTATGATGAAGATGCTTGGTACATAGAACCAAAAGAACAGATGAAAACCATATTAACAGATCCTTACTATTACGAAGTTGGTGGAGAGCAAGTGTTAATGGTTTCAGTAGCTGAACCTATTATCGTAAAAGATCAATTTTACGGTGTTGTTACAGTGGATATCGATGTATCACATCTAAGCACTATATTAAATGAGATTGAAGAAGCTAAAAATGGCTTTAGTTTATTGTTTACAGAAGATGGTACTATTGTTGCGCATACAGATTCTACGCTCAATCTTATGAATATATCAGAACTGAATTACTCAGAAGATGAGCTTAAGGCAATGGAAACTAAACAATCTTTTAATGGATATAATAGCTACTTGAATAATGATGTATTGACATTAAATGTACCAGTAGACTTCAAAGATATTGATCAAGAATGGACGCTAAGTGTTAATATACCTCTTTCGGTGGTATTAGAGGCAATTACAGCTCAAGTAGTTACTTTTATGGGATTCGGATTAATGACTTTAATTGTTATATCATTAATCACTTATTGGATTGCTTCGAATATTGGTAGACAAGTGAAAAGTGTTGCAGATGAATTGGTTATTATCTCTTCTGGGGATTTCACAAAAGAAGTAGATGCAAAACTAGTCAAATCTCATACAGAATTTGGTATTTTAGGTCAAGCGCTTCAAAAGATGCAAAAAGACTTAAAAAATCTATTCCAGAATATCCAAGGGTCTGTTGAAGACTTTAATAAAGCTTCAGATGACTTAGAAGATATTGCTAAGTTGTATAACAGATCAACTAATGAAATCGTTCAAGCAATTGATCAAGTTGCTATTAGTACTGCTGAACAAGCTAAAGATGCTGAGATACTTGTAACCAGTGCAGAGAGTTTTGAAACAGAGCTCAATAAAACTAATACACTTTTTAATCAAGTATATGAATTTACAAAAGAATCTAATGTATTGAGTCAGGAAGGTGTTAAAAAAGTTAATGATTTGACCGAAGCATCTAAAGAAACCAATTTGAAAATGGATGAAGCCAATCTTCTCTCAAAAGACATTTTTGAATTTGCTTCTAAAGCGGGTGAAGTTGTTGGCTTAGTAGAGAATATATCCCAACAAACCAATTTGCTGGCTCTAAATGCTTCTATTGAAGCGGCACGTGCAGGAGAAGCAGGAAGAAGTTTTGCTGTGGTAGCCGATGAGATCAGAAAATTATCAATTCAAACGGCAGATGCAACGGAGCAAACCTATACGATTCTTTCTGAAATTAGAAGTAAATCTGAACGTATTGTTGAAATGAACAATGATTTAACGACAATCAGTACGGAGCAAAATCAGATTATGCAAGCAACCAGTGATATCTTCTATCGTACCACTGATTCGTTACAAAAGATTGAGCGATATGTGGAAGATGCTTTTGAAGCAACGAATCACATGAATATGGAGCAAAAGAATATGACGGATAGAATTAATAGTCTATCAGCTATTTCAGAAGAAAATTCTGCAGTAACTGAGGAAGTGACTGCATCGAATACGCAGCAACTTGAAGGCATTAACAAGTTAACTCAAGGAGCTACTCAAATTAAGAATGGTGCTGGTAAACTCGTTGAAGAAGTGAATCAATTTAAGTTTTAGGCTATAGAAGCATATGAGCGAAAGTTCATATGCTTTTTATGCAAACGTGACGCTAGTTACTTTTCTTAGATGATGTAGTAAGGTTATTTACGTTCAATCATTACTTCTTAGTGAGGATAGGAAGGGAATTTTTTCTGTATTCATGTTGGGTATTGATGTTTTTTAGGATTCTTCTTATAATATAGGTATAGACCATTAAGATTGAGGATAAAGGAGTGGGGATTCATGGCAAAAGGTAATTATCAAAAATATCTTGAATATCTAAGAAACAATCTTAAATTAGCACTTGGTTGTACTGAACCAGCAGCGATTGCATTGGCAGCATCAAAGGCCTATGAGCAAATTGGTGGTGAAATAGAAAAGATAGAGGCAGTATTAGGGATTAACATGTATAAGAATGCACTTTATGTAGGTATACCAGGTGTAAAAGCTAAAGGGATTGATATTGCTATTTTACTGGGGGTATATTCTGGACAATCCACTAATGAGTTAGAAATATTTGATAATGTTAACGAAGAAGCTATTCAGAAAGCGCTTTCAAATAAAGAAAAAGTTCATATAGAGATTGATAAAGAAGTAGAATCAGTTCTTATTGATATAACCATCAATACAAACAATGGTAAAGCTCGTTGCAAAATTGAGGACAGCCATACCAATATAACATTGGTGGAAGTAAATGACCAAGTGGTTGAGGAAAATCAAAGACTTTTTAGTAATGACTATGATATTTCTGCAGATTATGAAGATTTCATCGATAATATTGATCAAGTATCAGTTGATGAGTTTGAATATGTATTAGAAGGTGTTGAGAAATTAGAAGAAATTGTAGAAGCTGGACTTAAAGAGAAAATGCCTTTAGGTATCGGTGGTGCGTTACAAAGCTTTATGGCAAATGGTTTACTAGCAAATGATGTTATTAACAATACAGCTGTAAAAATTTCTGCAGCTGCAGAAGCACGACTATCAGGTTATCAAGTATCTGTTATGAGTTGTGGGGGGAGCGGTAGTCAAGGGATAGCTACTATATTACCTATTATAGAAATGGCTAAACACATGCATGTATCAGGTAAGAGAATGATTAAAGCTATTGTTGTCGGCTATGGAACCACCTTATATACCAAAAGAGTACTTGGTAAATTATCCAGTGTATGTGGATGTGCTATTGCCTCTTCTATTGGAGCCACAGTGGGTATCATTTGGATGCAAGGTGGCAGTAAGAAGGAGATACAAGGAGGTATCAATAATGTAGTTGGGGCTTTAACAGGGGTTATCTGCGATGGAGCTAAGGTAGGATGTGCCTTCAAAATGGCAATGGGAGCTATTATGTCCATCTATTCAGCCCTTTTAGCTGTAGATGAAGTATTCCTTGATGTTGATAACGGCATCATCGGTGATACCATTGCTAAAACCATCGAGAATATGGGAACAGTTAGTAGTCAAGGAATGCCTTGTATGAATAGTGTAATTGTTGATATCATGCAGCATAAAGCAAAAGGATGTTGTAGCCACTAAATGACAGTTGATTTTTTATTATTTTTTGGTATAATAATAGAAGTCATAAAAATGTAGATTAATAATAGAATCAAATATATTAAACTTCATATATGAATTTATATGAAATAGAGCGTAAACTTCGTATAACTCCAATAATAAGGTTTGGAGGTTTCTACCAGGGACCAATAATTCCTGATTACGAAGAAAATATACTACAGGTGTATTTTCTTCAGTAATCAGGAATTTTTTTATAGTGCAAGAAAGTACTGCGTTTTACTTATAAAAGCAATTAGGCATTGAACCTCATTACTTTTGATTTATTTCGCTACACGAAATAATCAAGCAAGAAACCGTACTTTCTTGCACACACTTGAAACGTGAAGCTAGGTACTTTTCTTGTATTCTTTTTTAGAGTTTATTCGCTCAAAAGTTACTAGGAGGTTTGAAAGATGGATATTATAAGATTACCAAAAATAGAGTTGCATTGTCATTTAGATGGAAGTGTTCGTCCAGAAACAATTAAAGAATTAGCTAAGGAAGTTGGTATTAAATTACCTACTGACCAAATTGAAGGTATAAGAGATTTGATGGTTGCACCAATGGATTGTCAATCTTTAAAAGAATATTTAATGCGTTTTGATTTACCTGTTAAATTGATGCAAACAAAGTCAAGTTTAGAACGTGTTGCTTATGAAGTGATGGAAGACGCTGCTAAAGAAAATATTAAGTACATGGAAATACGATTTGCGCCCCTTCATCATGTACATGAGGGTTTATCTGTTATTGAAGTCATAGAAAGTGTTATTAGAGGAGTAAAGAAAGCGGAAGATAGATTTGATATTCAAGGAAACCTTATTTTATCATGTTTAAGACATAGTCCTGTTGAGACGACTTATGATGTTATTGAAGCTGGAAAAGCATACTTAGGAAATGGGGTTGTTGCTTTTGACTTAGCTGCTGCTGAGGAACCAGGTTTTTGTCTACAATTTGTTGAACCTGTTGCATTAGCAAGGCAGTATGGTTATCGCATTACTATTCATGCAGGAGAACAAGGTGTAGGGCAAAATGTCTATGATGCTATCCAGTTATTAGGAGCGGAGCGAATTGGGCATGGTATCTATATTAGAAACCATAAAGAAGCCTATGAACTTGTAAAAGATAAAGGTATTTATCTTGAAATGTGTCCGACAAGTAATGTTCAAACGAAGGCTGTTAGCAGCTTTGAGGAGCATCCCATTAAAGAGTTTTTGAAGGATGGTATCGGGGTAACGATTAATACAGATAATCGTACTGTTTCTAATACGACCATGAGTAATGAGATAGATGTGGTTGATGAGACATTAGGGTTAACATTAGAGGAGTATCGATGCATATATCTTTATAGTGTTGAGGCGGCATTTGTTGAAGAAGAGATGAAGGAGAGGCTAAGAGCTAAGTTATAAATAGTAGGGTCAACTAGATATCATAAAGGATCAAGCAGATCAGGGGTACTATTGCGCCAGCTGGGAAGACGTCCATGTCTTAGACAGCTGGGTTCGCCCTCCATGGCTCACTGCTCCATAGTACCCCTGATCTGCTTTCGGTATGTATTTGACCGAGTATATAAGATATAAATGTTATTAGCATAGTCAAAGCCCAAGAATTAGTTGTAAAACGAGCTAATTCTTGGGCTTTTGTCTGTTAAGATAAAATAACCAAGATAAAGTTAAGATATTGATTCGGTGTTGATGGATTTCATTGTTGAGGCTAGTTCGGATAGTTCTTCGATGGATGCTTTTGCTTTTCGTGTTTCTTCTAGGTAGGTGCGGATATTTCCGTGGGTTTCTTCGGTTCTTGCTAAAGTCTCTTGTGAGGTTGAAGAAAGTGTAAGTATTGTATTGTTGACGTGCTCATTATAGGTTTTAACTTCTGATAAATTTTTTGATAGTGTATTCACTCGATCTGTTATGTGAGAGAAGTTGTTGAAAAGTACGGTGAGACTTTTCTTTGTATCTTTAACGATACGGTCTTCTTCTGTTTCCATGTCGAATAATATATGTATGGATTCTATGATATTATTTACTTCTGTTTCTAGATCAGTAATAATGGAGCTAATATTCTCGGAAAAGGATTTGGTTTGCACAGCTAGATTTTTAACTTCATCTGCAACAACTGCGAAACCACGTCCAGATTCACCACTCCTAGCAGCTTCTATGGAAGCGTTTAAAGCTAGCAAGTGAGTTTGCTCAGAAACTTGAGTAATAATATCTATAATTTTCTTCACACTGTCTGTTTTATCATAGAGTTCTTTAGAGGTATTATAAATTTCTTCATTCTTAGTTTTAATATTTCCTGAAATAACGTCCAGGTGATCCACCATCTCCATATTCTTAGAGAAGAGATCTTTACTATCACTAGTGGTGCTGAATAAGGTGTTGGATAGTTCAGCAGCATTGACAATTTCACTTTGAATTTTTTCACTTGCTGAAGTTTGCTCATTAATACTGTTACTGGTTGTCTCACAACCAACTGCAATATCGTTTACAGAGTGGTTAATGACATCACAGGTAGATTCTACGGTACTGATGATAGTATTTAAATTCGAGGTTTGGTGATTCAACTGATCAATGGCATGTGTTACATCATCAACAACTTTTTGCAAGTGAGCGTTTCCTTGGTCCATTTCGGTACTATTTGAAACAACTTGATGACGAATTTTTTCAGAAAACTTGGTTGTTACAAACACAAAAATGAAAAATGCCATAAGAACCACTTCTAACATGACAATTTCAGAGGCGTTTTGTGCATTAATATTTCTAAAAACCCATACTGCATTAATGATACCTGCACCGATGAATGGCACAATGAGAAATGCAGTTTCTAAATAAGCCATTGCAATAATAATCATGGGGAAAATGAGTAATGGTGCCATTGGGTTTGATGTGTAAAACATAGCAATAAAATAGGTTATAGCATAGGGGATAGCAGTGATATGACGAATAGAAGTATTAACTCGATTTCTCTTATATAGAATAAACATGGTAATTGTCGGAATGATCATCATAGCTATCATTAATAAGCCAATCTCTTGACTGGCAGAACCGGTCTGTATCATCATAAAGGCACCTAAAGTATAAACAGTGGATAGGACTAAGACTGAGTAGACGTAAAGCTTGTTCGTTCTTTGTTTTATTTCTGACTGCATATTCATGTAAAATCCTCCTAATGATTCAAGTTATATCATGTATATATTCTATCATATATAACATAATAATACAATTTTTGGTGTAATAAAGCAGAAAAGTCCATTTACTTGTATACTAAATTTTCGTAAACATAAGCTTATTTTTTTCGACAGAAATAATTTTAGCGAAAGGGTAATAATAAGCATAAGAACGAAAAAAAATACTGTTCTGACTTTGAGTGATGAAAGTAGAAACAGCTAAGATGCAGTATTATATTATGTTTGTATACAATACTACAAAAAAATATTTATTTTAAAGGCTTCTCTGAAAAAGATTGTGAAAACACAATATTTTATTGTGCAAGAATGAAAGTCTCCATAATCATTTTTGCAAAGAACCTAATATGGGCTGTTTAAAATGTCCTTTATTTGGCTGAAAATAGGACTTTTTAAGATTGCGGTGATATAATGAATTACGAAATTTATTGTTAAGTTTGAAGTTTATATATAATTTAGAAATATATCTAAAGGAGAGAGTAGTGCCATGAGCAAAACAGTTATAATGGGCGTAATCGGTGCAGATGTGCATGCGGTTGGTAATAGGATATTAGAATATGCTTTTTCAGAAGCAGGATTTAAAGTAATCAACTTAGGAGTAATGGTAGCACAGGAAGAGTACATTAAAGCAGCAATAGAAGCTGATGCAGATGCCATTCTCGTATCATCCTTATATGGTCATGGCGAATTAGATTGTCAAGGCTTTAAAGAAAAATGTATTGAAGCAGGATTAGGAGACCTACCTCTCTATATTGGTGGTAACTTGGTTGTAGGTAAGCAAGATTTTGAAGATGTAAAGCAAAAGTTTATTGATCTAGGGTTTGACCGTGTTTATCCACCAGGGACATTACCTGCCACATCCATAGAAGACTTAAAAAAAGATTTGGAGGCATAAAAAATGAAATGCGCCTTACTAGCTGACTTTGGTAGTACATATACCAAATTAACAGCCGTTGATTTGATGAAAGAAGACATATTGGCGACCAGTAAAGCCTTCACAACAATAGAAGATGTCAATATTGGGTTAGGCAATGCGCTTGATCACTTAGAAACTCAAATCGGCAAAAAGGAGTATGATCTAAAATTGGCTTGTAGCAGTGCTGCTGGAGGATTAAGAATGGTAACGGTAGGGCTTGTAAAAGAACTTACTGCAAAAGCCTCTGAAATGGCTGCTTTAAATGCTGGAGCTAAGGTACTTAAGGTTTTTTCATATGAGTTGACAGATGACAACATGGCTGAAATGAAAGATTTGAGACCAGAAATCATATTACTATCTGGTGGTATTGATGGTGGTAATAAGGAAGTTATTATCCAAAATGCTAGAAAAATTGCTTCTAGTGATTTGGAAGCTATTACAATCGTTGCTGGTAATAAAGTCGCAACGGACATTATTAGAAAAATCTTTGATGAAGCAGGAAAAGACTACGTTGTAACAGAAAATGTTATGCCTGACTATAATAAATTAAATATAGAACCAGCTAGAAGTAAAATTCGAGAAGTATTTTTAAATCGAATCATTTTTGCTAAAGGTTTAGGGAAAATTAAAGATACCATGAATGATATTGTGATGCCGACACCATCAGCAGTATTAAAGGCCATCAGTATATTATCCCATGGAACGCTTAAGGAAAAAGGACTTGGTGAACTCCTAGCCATCGATGTAGGAGGAGCTACAACAGATGTTTATTCC
Organism: Vallitalea okinawensis; assembly: GCF_002964605.1. Lineage (NCBI taxonomy): Bacteria > Bacillati > Bacillota > Clostridia > Lachnospirales > Vallitaleaceae > Vallitalea > Vallitalea okinawensis. The sequence continues at coordinate 24,418 of NZ_PQDH01000026.1, read as the reverse complement.
ATTGCAGAACAAAAGCCTTTTGAAGGTAATACAGTAATGAAAGGTTTACCGGAACCAGAAGATAAGCGAACTGTTGAAGGTGATCTAGGTTTAAAATATAGTTTAGATTCTTTATATGAAGCACTTAACATGACTCAGAAAAGTAAAATTGACTTAGAAGCATTTAAGACTTACCTAGAAAAGGTACTTGAAGATCCATCTATATTACCAGATGATGATGCGCAGCTATTAGAACATCAGTTAACATTTGGTGCAATAGAAGAAGCTGTCAATCGACACGTAGGTGAACTGAGTATTCAATATACTATCCATGGAAGTGTACGATGTCAGCAAGGTAAAGATCTTACAACAATTAGAACCATCGTTGGAACAGGAGGACCAATGATTAATTCAAAGGTACCAACTGAACTGTTTGAAGCCGTGTTGTACAATGATGCAGCAGGTCAACGATTAAAACCAAAAGAAGCCAAATTCTATTTGGATCATAAGTACATATTAGCAGCAATGGGGCTGCTAGCCACTTATTATCCAGAAAAGGCTATTCGGATCATGAAGAAGGAACTTAAAAAAGTTTAAATCAATTGTAGGGGAGATAATCATGGATTTGAAAAATAAGAAATTAGATAGTAATGAATTCAATCGGATTAGAGAAGAAATTTTAGGTCATTGGGAAACTGGTAAAGATGTTAATTTAGAAGAAGCTTTTAAATATCATGAGACAATTCCAAAACATAAAGTATTTACACACAAATTAAATGAAGCAAAAGAAAATGGCGAGACATTAATTCAACCTCGTGCAGGTGTAGCATTACCTGATAAGCATATCGAACTATTAAACTATCTTCAAGATGAAGGTGAAGCAGATCTTTTACCTACAACTGTAGACAGTTATACTCGTCAGAATCGTTACAATGATGCACAAAAAGGTATCGAAGAAAGTAAGAAATTAAAGCGTTCTTTATTAAATGGCTTTCCTATAGTTAACTATGGTGTTGATATTTGTAGAGAAGTTAATGAATCTGTTAATTTACCAGTTCAAGTTAGACATGGTACACCTGATGCTAGACTTCTAACAGAAATCTCAATGGCTGCTGGTTACACGTCTTATGAAGGTGGAGGTATATCTTATAATATACCTTATGCTAAGAACGTGTCATTAGAAAAGACAATCAGAGATTGGCAGTATTGTGACCGTCTCGTAGGTATGTATGAAGAAGCAGGTATCCCAATTAATAGAGAACCATTTGGACCATTAACAGGTACACTTGTACCACCATGTATCTCCAATACAGTTGCAGTTATTGAAGCTTTATTAGCTGCTGAACAAGGATGTAAGAATGTAACAGTTGGTTATGGACAATGTGGTAACCTTACTCAAGATGTTGCTGCTATACATGCACTTGAAGAGTCAACTGAAGAATATTTAGCTCGATATGGTTATGATGATGTAACAGTTACGACAGTATTCCATCAATGGATGGGAGGATTCCCACCAGATGAATCAAAAGCATTTGGAACCATATCATGGGGGGCAGCAGCAGCAGTATTATCAGGAGCAACAAAGGTTATAACAAAAACGTCTCATGAAGCTATGGGTATCCCTACTAAAGAGGCTAATGCTGCGGGTCTTAAATGCACAAAACAATTAATACACATGTTAAAAGATCAAATAATTGTTGGGAATAAAGATGTAGATGTAGAAAAAATGATCATCAAACGAGAAACAGATGCTATTATGGAAAAGTTATTTGAATTAGGTAATGGTGATATTGCAGTGGGTGCTGTTAGAGGTTTTGAAGCAGGCGCCATTGATATTCCTTTCTCACCAAGTCGCTTTAATCCAAATAAATTAATGCCTGCAAGAGATAATAACGGAGCAGTTCGTTTATTAAATACAGGTAACCTTCCATTTGACGATGAATTAATAGCTTTCCACACAGGAAAGATTGAGGAAAGAGCTAAATTTGAAAATCGTCCAGCATCCTTCCAAATGGTTATTGATGATATTTATGCTATATCTAAAGGGCGTCTAGTAGGCAGACCTCGATAAACAGATGTAATATACGGCTAAGTGTCTTCAAAGGAATCATGTATTGGAGCACTTAGCCTTAGGTATAATAAATGAATATACGAGTTTCGAAGCGTAGAGAGGCGCAGATAGAAAAGGTGATGAAATGAAAATTAAAAACGTCGTTATGTCAAAAGGTAGAACAGGATTCTTCTTTGATGATCAAAGAGCTATAAAAGCAGGAGCAACTCACGAAGGTGCTTTCTACGAGGGGGATCCTATTACAGAAGGTTTCACAGGTATTCGTCAAGCTGGTGAATCCATATCTGTTATGCTAATTCTTGAAGATGGTCAAATCGCTTACGGTGATTGTGCTGCTGTACAGTATTCAGGAGCTGGTGGAAGAGATCCTTTATTTTTAGCAGAAGTATTTATTGATAAATACGAAGAATTCCTTAAAGAAAAGTTAGTGGGCAGAGAACTAGACAGTTTCCGTACATTAGCTGAAGAAATGGATCGGACAGTTGACCATGAAGGTAAAAGACTTCATACAGCCTTACGCTATGGTATTAGTCAAGCGCTGTTAGACGCAGTAGCAAGAGCTAATAATATTCTTATGGTTGATGTAGTAGCAAAGGAATATAACACTGAAGTTTCAACTGAACCGATTTCTATATTCAGTCAGTCTGGAGATGATCGTTATAATAATGTAGATAAAATGATCATTAAAGAATCAGATGTTATGCCCCATGCTTTAATCAATCATGTTGAAGATAAATTAGGAGCTAAAGGTGAAAAACTATTAGAATACGTTACATGGATGCGTGAGCGTATCATGAAATGGCGTAGCCGCGAAGAATATGCACCAATCTTCCATATTGATGTATACGGAACACTAGGATTAGCATTTGACAACGACTATAAGGCTATTGTTGATTATTTAGAGACATTAGAAAAAGCTGCATCACCTTTAACATTAAGAATAGAGGGACCAGTGGATACAGGTACAAGAGAAGGTACATTAGAAGCTATGCGTATCCTAACAGAGATGGTTAACGAAAGAGGAATGTCTGTTGAATTAGTAGCAGATGAATGGTGTAATACCTTTGAAGATATTGTTTTATTTGCAGAAAATAACGCAGGTCATATGTTGCAGATAAAGACACCGGATCTAGGAGGTATTAATAATACAATTGAAGCAGTACTCTATTGTAAAGAGAAAGGCGTTGGAGCATATCAAGGTGGTACATGTAATGAAACAGATAGATCTGCTAGAGTTTGTGTCCATGCTGCCATGGCAACAAGACCTGATCAAATTTTAGCAAAGCCAGGTATGGGTGTTGATGAAGGCTACATGATCGTTTATAATGAAATGCAAAGAATCCTTGCATTAAAAAAAGCAGGTTTATAGGAGGTTGTACTGATGAGTAGAGAACTAAGAATATTAGCTCCAACAGCTATTTTAGGATACGGTTTTCCAGAAGAATCATTCTTGAAAGCAATAGAGAAAAAACCACACGTTATATCTGTGGATGCAGGTTCAACTGATCCTGGTCCTTATTATTTAGGTGTGGGTAAGTCGTTTACTGATCGTCAAGCAGTAAAAAGAGATTTAGAGTTGATGATACAATACGGGTTAGAATTAAAAATACCTGTCATCGTAGGTACATCTGGTGGTAGTGGTGCAAAGTCTCATTTGAAGTGGACAGAGGACATTATACTTGAGATAGCGAAGGAAAAAGGATTTACCTTTAAGATGGCAGTTATTCCAGCAGATATAGAAAAGAGTTACTTAAAAGAAGCACTTGCAAAGGATAAGATCATTGATATGTATGACAGTATTCCTTTAAGTAATGAAGAAATAGATGCATCCACCAATGTAGTAGCTCAAATGGGTATTGAACCTATTGTAAAAGGAATTGAAGGTGGAGCAGATGTGATTATTACTGGTAGAGCCTATGATCCAACAGTTTTTGCTGCATTACCAATCAAGGAAGGCTATAATCCAGGATTAGCATTCCACTTGGGTAAAATTTTAGAGTGTGCTTGTATTGCCTCTGAACCAGGTAGTGGTAGTGACTGTATGATGGGCTATTTACATGACGATGACTTTGAAATTGAACCTTTATCAGATGAAAGAAAGTGTACGACATTATCAGTATCTGCTCATACACTCTATGAAAAAACAGATCCATATCGTTTGCCTGGACCAGGTGGATTACTGGATTTAACACATACAAAATTTGAGCAAGTGACCGATAGACGTGTTCGCGTTAGCGGTAGTGTATTCCATCCAAGTGAGCAATACACAGTTAAATTAGAAGGTGCGAAAAGTGTAGGTTATCGCACGGTATCTATTGCAGGTACAAGAGATGAGATTATGATTCGTCAGATTGATGATATCATTGAGGCAGTAAAGGCTCGTACAAAAGATAACTTTAGAAATAAAGAAATGAATTATAAAATTAATTTTATTATTTATGGTAAAAATGGTGTTATGGGTAATTGGGAAGTTATCAAAGAACCTGCTCATGAATTAGGTATCATTATTGATGTGGTAGGTGACACATCAGAGACAGCTAATACCATTTGTAGTTTTGTTCGTTCTTCTATGTTACATTATGGTTATAACGGTAGAATTTCAACAGCTGGGAACTTAGCATTTCCATTCTCACCATCTGATTTCAGTTGTGGAGAAGTCTACAACTTTAATATGTATCATTTACTTAAGATTGATGATCCAACAGCATTATTCCCAGTAAAAATGGTGACAGTAGGAGGGGAGCAATAATGAAAATTACACTAATGGAAGCAGCTAAGGTTATACGAAGCAAAAATGCTGGACCATTTACCTTAACCTTTGATATTCTATTTAAAGATGAAAACTATTATAATACTTTTAAGGAAAAACAGTTATTGACGAAAGAAATCATGGCTGAAGCTTATAAATGTGATGTAGATGTTATTGAGGAAATCATTTATTTTGATCCTTCTAAAGCTATGAAGATTAACATTCATAGACCTATAGCATCAGGTGATGTTGGAGAGAGAGATGTTTACGGGGCTCAACAACATGTACCATTAACAAAGTTAGAGTTTGAGATATAAAATAGAATCAATTTCGTATCTAAAACCTTTTGTATGGGGTAGTCAAACATCGTAGGGTCAAGTATGTAAGGGATCTATTACGCTGGCAAGAAAGACGTCCGTGTCTTAGACAGCCAGGCTCGTCCTCCATGGCTCGCTACTCCATAGAACCCTTACATACTTTCTGTATAGTATTGATATAGTTATTACAGTTAAGAGTTTATTTGGGTAGTAAGAAAATCAATCTAAAGAGATTGATCGGAGTATACGAAATTGAGTAATTTAGAGGAGAGTATAAGATGCCAGTATCACTCGTACATGAATCGTTGATGTATTCAGCTTATTTTGCACCACGTGGTGTTAAGCGTTTACTAAATTTAGGCCATAATATTGCCCAAAGGTATTTGACGCCACTCGATAAATTGATTGGGGTCATTGGAGAAGCTGGTTCAGGAAAGTCTATGTTAATTAAGGGGATGTTTCCAGGACTTGAGTTGACAAATGATGATGACGGTATCAACGTAAGACCGTTACCATTATTAGAAAACTTAGATGAAGACTATAAGTTTGGAAGTCATACTTATCATTTAGATATACGATTTGAAATGGCATTTACTCAAGTTTTTGAATTAGCAGAAGCAATAAGAAAAGCCCTAGAGAATGGAAAAAGAGTCATCGTCGAGCACTTCGAACTGATCTATCCATATTTAGGCATAAATGCAGAGATGTTAATAGGAATCGGGGAAGAAATAATTATTGCACGACCAACTATCTTTGGACCTTTACCAGATGATATAGGATCAATCGTGCATAAATCCATTAAATATAGAAAAATGGCTCACTCAGCCGAAGAAATTACGTGTAATATGTTAAAAGAAAGTTATAATTTATCTCCACACAGTAATATCCATGGAGACGTAAAGCACGGATTTGTTTTAGGTTTTGATCATGAGCCAAATATAAACATAGGTGAGTTAGAGCAGAAGATACATGAGTTGTACATTAATAAAGCAGTAGATATTAGTTATGTTGATGATCAGCATATAGCTTTAGGGGATGAAGTTATTTTTTGTACTGGACCTCGTATACACGTCCAGAATACAAAAGATATTAAAAACTTCCATTTAATAAAGGAATTCCGCTATGAGCCTTTAGAAAAAACATATAATTTGATAGGTCTGGTTGGATGTGCAGATCCAATCGACATCAATGATATCAATAAACTTTAATTCGAATTATTGTTAATTTGGGTTTAAGGTAATTTTAAGAATGATCAGAAGCTTACCACGATCATTCTTTTTTTATAGTGTAGGAAAGTCCGCATTTTGCTCGCAAGGAATCGTACTTTCCTATCTCCAGTTTAAACAAGTAGGACGATAGAATTATTGGGGATATTCTCGGCTATAAAAATAATGCTGTATGAGAATGCTGAAAATAGTCATCAAATGTATGCATACGGATAATTTTTCGGAGTTTTTGATTGAAATAAGTCAAGTTATTTATTATAATACATATAGTGCTTTCTGTAAATACAATAACTTATTTTCTGATAATGCAGTATTGGAAAGAGTTATTATACTGTAATCTAAGGAGTATGTTTATATGAGATATGTACCAGTGTCATGTCTTCGTGAAGGTATGAATGTAGCTAAAAATTTATATGACAAGAATGGACAACTGTTAATAAAGTGGGGAACTGTGTTAAAAGATGTTTATATAATTCGTATAAAAGAGTTAGGTTATCAAGGGGTCTATATTGATGATGATATCAGTAAAGATCTGATAATTGAAAGTGCTATAAGTGATCAACTGCGTATCAAGGCAGTTCAATCCATAAAAGAAGGCTTCACGCAAAAAAGTATTTATGTGAAAGATGAAAGCTCATGTTTTCAGATGCATAATATTTTAGATGTTGTTGAAGAAATCGTTAATGAGATTTTGACCAGTAATGTTTCTATGATTAATTTGATAGATTTAAAATCCTTTGATGAATATACTTATTTTCATTCAGTGAATGTATGCATACTAGCTATTATGGTAGGCTTAGGGTTAGGATATGATCGACATCGACTAACCAAACTTGGCCTAGGAGCTATTCTTCATGATATTGGTAAAGTTTTTATTGATAAGGAAGTACTCAATAAAAATGGAAAATTAACAGATGAAGAATTTACAATCATGAAGAATCATCCAATGTTAGGATATAATTATTTAAAGAATATATATAATATTTTGCCTACAGTTTATCGTTGTGTTTTAGACCATCATGAGCGGTATGATGGAAGTGGGTACCCCTATCAACTTATAGGCGATAATATTTCAGAATTTGGACGAGTTGTTTGTATCTGCGATGTTTATGATGCTTTAGTTTCAAACCGACCATATCGTAAGGCTATTTTGCCTAGCGAAGCAATTGAGTACATAATGGGTAATTCAGGATCTATTTTTGATCCTAGTCTTGTTGAATTATTTATTCGGAAGGTAGCACCGTATCCAGTAGGAAGCTTAGTGAAGTTGTGTAATGGTTATCAGGCTATTGTAATAGATAATTATGAAGAATGTTGTCTTCGCCCAAAGATACGTGTCATTTACAATGAATCTGGCGAGATGATGAATGAGGAATGGGATCTATCTAGAGATCAGCGTTTTACCAATATCACCATTGTAGAGACTATGAAGCTGTAGAAAAATATAAGAATTAAGGAGAATGCCTAGGCATTCTCCTTAATTCTTATATTCTAAAATCCGACTGACAACTTCTACTAATTTAGGTTGCTGCGCTTCAAAGTCCATGTTAGGTACATAATATTTTTCTAATGAATCATGTTCTGCTTTTGCCATCCTGATATTTTTCATAGCAGTTTCTAGTAAATTAATATGATTATAGAGACTCTCATCCAGTTCATATTTAATAGCTCCAAAACGATTCATATCCAAATGATCCTCTAGGTTAATTACCTTATGATATGAGAAACCTTCAATACGTTGTGTGGTCATACCAACGCCTAAACCATGGATAATGATTGTTTCAAGTTTATCTGGTATAAGTGGTGTATGGTAATAAGTCACATCATAACCATATGAACTAGCTAAGTCTGCAATCTGTTTAAGGAAGGTTGTTTTACCTGTTCCAGCTGATCCAGTTACATGATAAACCCGGTCCAATCCACCTACAAGACTGTCTGTATAATGGATATGTCCATTTGGTGTGTATGCACTGCCAAATAAATGACGCCTAAAACCATTCTTATAGAAATGAGGACCAGTCAGTAATTCATTGATCAATTCATGTAGTAAAGCTGTTACACCATCAAATTCCATGCATGAAGTATATTTGGCAGCTATATCATCTGCTATGAGCTTAGCAGCCTCTAAGTACTTATAAGCTCTAGCAAATAAACGAGAAACTTCATGTGTGGAGCGAATAATATAAGGTTTGTTAGCTTCCATGGATGCTCTATTCCAAAAAGTACCTAGATCAACTAACTCATCAACTGCTCCAGGGTATTTGGGATCCACGATATGGGGAGCTGTTCCGTCAACAAGAGCAACTCCAAGCTCTGGAGCAGTTACACCATCAAGTGAATTATTATCAGAAGAACAATGATGATGCTCAATATCATAACCTTCAGCCAAAAGAGCATCTCCTACTTTTTTCATAAAAGTTGATTTACCAACACCAGGACCACCTTTTAAAACAAAAATACGATTAGGGTCACGAGGTGGTAGAAAGTTATAGTAAGAATAAAATCCTTTCGAGGTATTTCCACCAGGAAAGACATGTTTAATCGTTGCCATTAAAGCACCTCACAAATCAGATTACTCTATATTTTATTAGCTACGATTGTACATTATGAGGAAAAAGTGCGGCAACTTAAAAAATTACAGTTAAAACAAGCAATCCTCTAGGCCTTGGACATCGATTATCTTAATAGCTTTCGACTCATAATCAATAAGCCCTTCATCTTTTAATTTGATAAATTCTCTAGACAAAGAAGGTCGAGGGATTCCAAGCTGTTCTGACATATCTTTACGGGAAACCGGTAATGTGAACATAGCTTTTTTTTGATTCTTTTTATATTCTTGTAAAAGATAAAAAGCAACTTTTTGGCGAATGGTCTGGTAGGAAAGGAAGGTGATCTTCTTGTTTAACATCAATATGCGATTGGATAATAAGTTAAGCATGTTGCTCATAAAGTGTTTATTGATATGGCAAAGATCCTCTAAATGTTTTTTATCAATGAAAAGAACATGACTTTGATCGATAGATATTACATTAGCAGGGTAACGATTCATATCAGAGGAGACGATTACTTCACCAAAAATATTCCCCTTTTCTAGGCGAGCAAGGGTAACAACTTTACCATTAGTATAGATCTTTTTAATTTCAACAATTCCTTTGAGAACAATACCTATATGATTACAAGGTGATAATTCTGAAGCAATAACTTGATTTTTGGCATAGTGTTTGATATAGTAATCAGATTTATCTAAAAGACCCCCTATTTCTTCTTTGGACATACCTTTAAAAAGTTTATGCTTATTATATAATAAATTAGTAATATTATCGTTAGACATAACGCCACCTCTTCTTGAGTATAATTATCATTTAACTATTATTATACGCTAATTTTCATGACAAGACAATATATACAGGATAATAAGAAAATATTCCAAAAAAGAACAGACTAATAAGCCTGTTCTTTTTACACGACACCATATTTATTAATCAAATAAGTCAAATCTTCTAAATGTCTTTTTTCATCATTGATTATGGTCAGGTAGGCATGTTTAATATCCAGAGGTTTTACAGCATTCATGTTATATTCATATAAGATTACAGCTTCCAATTCGCCCTTTGAGTCCAAGCGTAACTTGTTTAATTCAAGAACAACTTCAGTGTTATCAAAGTTATATTGGCGCCGATTAAGTAATCGGTCCATAGTATAATCTTGTTTAACAGCTTCGTAAGCCTTCATCTGCGCAGAATCATATTTTCTAAGCAAATCAAAATACATGTTATAGTGTCTTATTTCGTCTTCGAGAATTGTTTCAAGTACTTCTTGAATATCTTTAAAATTGCCGCTAGTCAAGATATGTTTTACGTATTTATTGATAGCAACGATCTCAGAAACCATGGACTCGCGTATTTTATTGGTATAATAGACAGACACGCCTTGAGGTTGACCCATTGTTGTATAACTCAAAAAATCCCCCCTAGAAATAGATAATCTATTCAATATATATGCCCTAGGAGGGTGAATCATGTTAGAAGAGTTATAAAATCTGTATATTATAAGCAGAATGAGAATGGAGAATAGATTCAATAAGCTGAATCTTGTCATCACTGCCTTTGGCACAGAAGACGACCTCTTCATTATCATTATTATTATCATTTTGATTATACTCATTACCTAATAAGCCACCACCGAAAAGTGGGAATATTCCTGGGAAAAATGGAAGAATTGCTGTATTAGAATAGTTCATAGCAAATAGGGGGAGGATAAAAAAATCATAGTCATCTACTCCGGGAGTTTCCCCATGAGCTTCCTCGTTTTCGTAATCAATATCAATATTACGGGTAATTAATCCTTTTTCTTTCAATTCTTTAGCCGCTAAATCAGCCATGTCTATTGAGTTAAAATGTGCAATAATCGTTTTCATTATAATCGCTCCTCATGCCAGGTATTAACAATAAGCCAACTTCTATTGAGATAAGACTCATTAAATATCTGATATTAGTAAAATTGCTTATATTCTATAATATCCATAAATTACATGCATTCTATTCAGCCAATATTAGGGATATGTTAATTCCATTTGTTTACTAATGCAAAAGGATATGGTATTCCTATATACTAAAACTAGTTAGCGATTAAGGTATGATTTTGACAATATTCATAGATTGTTAACATTCTATGTATTGAAAAAATTGAAGAAATGGTGTAATTTATATGAGAAAGAATAAGATAGATTTTATGCATCACAAGTTTTACATACTATATAGGGGTGATATATTTGCTTAAATATGAAAAAGATATGGAAAAAGAAAAATTTAATGATATGGATACACGAAGTAAGATACAACATATTGGAGAATATTATAAATGGCATATCATAGGTACGATTATTGGGGGGTTAATCCTCTTTAGTCTACTTAATTTATATATCTTTAATCCTCCAGCCACACCATCTGCTCAAATTGTTGTAGCTGGGGCTTATGTGGACCAAGAAGCAACCACAGCTTATGAATTAGAGTTAAGAGAAGCATTACCACAAATGGTTACAGAAGAAGAAGAGATTATGGTGCTGCCTATGTTTTTCGGTAGCGGACCATCAGATCCATCTTTCATGGCGGCTACTCAAAAGTTAATGGCCATGACAGCAGCCAATGAAATAGATATTCTAATTGGTGATGAAGAGAACATGAAGAGGTATGCTGAAAGAGGATATTTTGCTGATTTAGATGAACTAATGGGACAAAGTTTTGTTGAAACTTATAGTGATCAATTAGTTGAGGTTGATGTTATCATTGATGAAGAATACGATGAAAACGGTATGCCTTATGCAACAGAAGTGGAAAACCAAGCCTCATTAATTATGGTAAATGATAGTGAAAACTTAAGAAGTCTGTTACCTGCTTCACAAGAAGTGTATATCGGTATTTTAGTTAATTCAAAAAGAATGGATAATACTTTAGAAATTTTTGATTATATCATTCAGTAAATAAAGTAAGCCCATGAAATGAAAGTAATGATCTTTCAGTTCATGGGCTTAAATTTTCTAGATGATTAAGGTGCGATGACTGCTAGAATTTCATCAAAGCTAGCACCTTTTGCTAGTTGATAAGTACCAGAGCGGATACTGTAATCCTTTTTGACAAGTATGCTATGTTCGTTAAAGGCTTTATAATCTTCAATGATTCCATGCTCATAGAGAATGATTCCAACACCGTTGGATGTATACCCAGATGGAATGACAACATTGATGATTTTAACATCGTTGGCTAATTCATCAACAGGTTTATCTTCCTTACCAGAGTCACTTTCATCAACATCTTTTTCTACAGAATGATTTTCTTCAACAACATCACTTGTTATCTCTTTTTCGCCTTTTTTAGTGTCATTTTCCATAGTATTTTGCCTTTCAATATCTCTTTCAACATCATCTTTAGCTGTTTCTGCCGCTTTATCAGCGGTATCTGTCTCTGTATTTTTTGCAATAGATGTACCGTCCTTATCAGCTTCAGTAGTTTCTTCTACAATTTGGGTCATATTAGATTCATCTACAGTAGAAGGGGTGGAAGGCCATGTGAAGTATACAAAGATAAAAAATAATGCTGAAGTAACAATAATGCCAGTACCTAACCCTTTGAAATAGTCTTTTTTATTAGTCATGTATTCAACTCCCTGGATTATAGGATTATCTTTAATTACAGAATGATTCTATGAAATAATTTTTTTACATCATAGATTATATCGGTATAAGAGACGATATTTTTAAGTGGTATTTTATGGTATAGAAAAGTTCGCGATTTGCTCACAAGGTACCGTACTTTCCTATTCCAGTTTTAACGTGTTGGCAGCCATTTTATACTGTATATTAATTACCTAGCGAATTAGTGACAACCTAGAAGAGAGCATAAATAAAAAAAGAAACCCGAAATATATTTTGAGTTTTGTAAAAAATGTTCGAATTTAATATTGACATTCTATAGGTTTAGATATAGAATTAGTGTATTATTTAACTTATTGTATAAAAGCTTCAAATAATTCTTAAAAAATATGAATGTTCGAGGTGTGAGCCGTGAAACCTTGTTTGACGAAACAGAGATTAGGTATAATTGGTGGTGGACAATTAGGTAAAATGATGATTCTTGATGCTAAGAAACTAGGTATAAAGGTAACCATATTGGATCCTGTTATGAATTGTCCTGCCCACAGCATAGCTGATGAACATATTGTTAAATCCTTTGACGACGAAGAGGCCGTCAAGGTCTTAGTTGAAACTTGTGATGTTGTTACATATGAATTCGAACATATAGCCGTTGACCAACTTATGCTATTGGAGCAAAAAGGCTATCCTATTTATCCAGCACCTTCTATTTTAAAAACCATTCAGGATAAGTATGTCCAAAAGAGTTTTTTATCCAAAAAGGGATTTCCTATATCCCAGTTCTATTCCATAGATAATATTAATTCAATATATGAAGTAGCCAAAAAAGTGGGCTACCCACTTATGTTAAAAGCTTGTACCGGAGGTTATGACGGTAAAGGAAATGCATTGATTAAAGATGAAGACCATGTGTTAGAAGCTTACAAGCAATTAGGTAGTGGTCAAATTCAGTTATACGCTGAAGAGTTTGTTGCATTTGAGAAAGAAATATCCGTTATAGTTTGTAGAAGTCGAAATGATGAAAGTACTGTTTTCCCAATTTGTGAGAATTATCATCAAGACAATATTCTTCACGAAACTATCGTACCGGCCGGCATCTCCGAGGCGATTGAAAAAGAAGCTTCAAAGATAGCTAAGGCTGTCATAAAAGCTTTTGATGGTATTGGTATTTTTTGCATAGAGATGTTTCTAACGAAGGGTAATCAAATCCTTATCAATGAAATTGCACCAAGACCACATAATTCAGGTCATTTTTCCATAGAAGGCTGTTATACCAGTCAATTTGAACAACTTGTAAGGGCAGTACTAGGATTGCCACTAGGGGACGTTTCTTTAATAGAACCAACAGTCATGGTTAATTTAATAGGTGAAGAAGAAGGCGAAGCCTGTTATGAGGGACTAGATCAAGTACTTAGGATGCCTAAAGTTAATGTCCATATTTATGGTAAGGAAGAAGTGAAGGCTGGTCGTAAGATGGGTCATATTACAGCCTTAGGAAACACCAAGGAAGAAGCAAGACGTAAAGCTAGACAGGCGAAAAAACAATTACGAATATTTGGAGGTAGAACATGAGTCCACAAGTTGGAATAATTATGGGAAGTGATTCTGATTTACCCGTAATGAAGGAAAGTGCAGAAATATTAGAGCAATTAGGTATTGCATATGAGTTAACTGTTGTATCAGCTCATCGAACTCCAGAAAAGCTATTTCAGTATGGTAAAGCGGCTCATGATAGAGGTTTGAAAGTTATTATTGCAGGAGCTGGTGGTGCCGCACATTTACCCGGAATGATTGCTTCATTGACACCACTACCTGTTATAGGTGTTCCAGTAAAAAGTCGCAGTATGAGTGGACTAGATTCCTTATATTCTATCGTTCAAATGCCACCAGGAGTACCTGTTGCAACAGTAGCTATTAATGGATCGAAGAATGCTGGCATTCTAGCAGCACAAATCATTGGGGCAAGTGATCCAGATATTCTTAATAAAGTAGAAAGTTATAAGAATAGCTTAAAAGATATGGTTGAAAAGAAAGCAAAGCGATTAGAAGATATAGGTTATGAAGACTATCTAAATAAGATGTAGGAGGAATCACATTGAAGAAATCCGATTTGTTATATGAAGGTAAAGCAAAAAAAGTATTTAAAACCAATGAAGAAGGTTATTTAATTGTTTCCTATAAAGATGATGCAACAGCTTTTAACGGTGTTAAGAAAGGTAGTATTAGGAACAAAGGGGCTATCAATAATAAGATGAGTAATTTCCTCATGAAGATTTTAGCTAAAAGTGATATTGAAACCCATTATGTTGAGGAACTTAATGACCGTGAAACAGTAGTTAAAGAGTGTGAGATTATACCCTTAGAAGTGATTGTTAGAAATGTGGCAGCAGGCAGCTTAAGTAAGCGATTAGGTTTAGCGGAAGGTGTTCGACTCTCAATGCCAGTCATTGAATACTGCTATAAAGATGATGAATTAGGCGATCCTATGGTCAATCGTTATCATATACAAGCCATGAACATTGCGACTATTGAGGAATTAGAGCTTATTGAATACTTAGCATTTAAAATTAATGATAATCTTCAACAGGTTTTTAATCGAATAGATATCGAATTGATTGATTTTAAAATTGAGTTTGGAAAATTAAAGAATGGTAACGTTATTCTAGCTGACGAGATATCACCTGATACATGTCGTTTTTGGGATAAACATACCCGAATGAAATTGGATAAAGATCGCTTTAGAAGAGATCTTGGTCAAGTAGAAGAAGCCTATGAAGAAGTATATGGTAGACTGCTAAAATATCAGGAGGAATTAGCATGATCCCTTTTATGGATGATAAATTAAAAGAAGAATGTGGTGTATTTGGTGTTTATAATAATGATGATTTTAATACAGCAGAGTTAGCTTACTATGGCTTATATGCACTACAGCACCGTGGACAAGAGAGTGCAGGAATAGCTGTTAACGATCATGGAACGATTATCTATCATAAAGAGATGGGGATGGTATCTGAAATTTTTGATCCAATTGTATTAAACCATCTTAAAGGAAGTGTTGCTGTTGCCCATGTTCGTTATTCAACAGCTGGTGATAGTTTAAGAGAAAATGCGCAGCCTTTAGTCTTAAAATATACAAAGGGGCATATGGCATTAGCTCATAACGGTAACTTAACTAATGCTATCACTATTAGAAAAGAACTTGAGGAACAAGGGACTCTTTTCCAGACTACAACAGATTCAGAGGTCATTGCTGCCCTACTAGCACGTAAGAGGATTAAATACGATGGTTTAGAGCAAGCGCTTCAAGAAGTAATGGGCATTATAAAAGGAGCTTATGCTTTACTTGTTATGACACCTCATAAATTAATTGCTGCCAGGGATCCGTTAGGAATGCGCCCTCTTTGTATTGGTAAGAAAGAAAATTCTTATGTCGTAGCCTCAGAATCAACAGCATTTGATGCGATTGGTGCAGAGTTAGTTAGGGATGTAGAACCTGGTGAAATCATTGTAATCGATGAGAAAGGACTTAAGAGCATTCATACTCAAAAGAAGTGTCAATCCTCTCTTTGTCTCTTTGAATATATCTATTTTGCAAGACCCGATAGTGTTATGGATGGGAAAGAAATTTACAGTTCAAGATTCATGGCTGGTCGTGTTTTAGCTAAAGAATATCCTGTTGAAGCTGATATTGTAATTGGTGTCCCTGACTCCGGATTAGCAGCAGCTAGAGGCTTTGCTTTTGAATCAGGAATTCCTTATGGTGAAGGGTTTATCAAGAATCGTTATGTGGGAAGAACATTTATTCAACCTAGTCAAGAGATGCGTGAACAAGGAGTTCATCTTAAATTAAATCCTCTAAGGAGTAGTGTTAATGGTAAAAGAGTGGTAATGATAGATGATTCTATCGTTAGAGGAACCACATCAGGTAAAATCGTTCAACTTTTGAAAAAAGCTGGTGCTACAGAAGTACACTTGAGAATTAGTTCTCCACCAGTAAAATACCCTTGCTACTTTGGTATTGATACCCCAGAACGTAAAAACTTAATAGCTAGTAGCCATACCATAGAAGAGATATGTGAGTTAATCGGTGCTGATAGTCTAGGGTTCATTAGCAAAGAAGGAATTCTAGATAAGCCTATCAAAGGAGCAAATTGTGGATTTTGTACGGCTTGTTTTGATGGTGAATATCCTATACAATTGGTTGATCTAGAGGAGGACAAATAATGGCTTTAGATTATAAACAGGCAGGCGTTGATGTAGAAGCAGGTTATAAAGCAGTTGAATTGATGAAGAAACATGTTGGACGAACAATGAGAGAAGAAGTAGTAACAGGTCTAGGGGGATTTAGCGGTTTATTTTCATTAGGTAACTTTAAACATATGGAAGATCCAATCCTGGTATCCGGAACTGATGGCGTGGGAACAAAGTTAAAATTAGCCTTTGAACTAGACCAACACGACACTATTGGAATAGACGCTGTAGCTATGTGTGTCAATGACATTATATGCTGTGGAGCAGAACCCCTCTTCTTCCTAGATTATATTGCTTGTGGGAAAAATCATCCTGAAAAAATAGCAGATATCGTGAAAGGGATTGCTGATGGTTGTGTTCAAGCAGGGTCAGCTCTCATAGGCGGAGAGACCGCAGAAATGCCAGGATTCTATCCGGAGAACGAGTATGATTTAGCAGGGTTTGCAGTAGGTATTGTTGACAAGGCTAAGCTCATCGATGGAAGGAATATGAAAGATGGAGATCTTATTATCGGTTTGTCTTCATCAGGTATTCACAGTAATGGTTATTCACTAGTTCGTAAAATAATAGATGTTAATGAATTACAATTAGATAGAAATTATGAACCTCTAACGAAGACATTAGGCGATGAGCTGATAACGCCTACAAAGATATATGTTAAGGCTTGTGAAACCCTTAAGAAGGATGTAGATATAAAAGCTATTAGTCACATAACGGGTGGTGGCTTCTATGAGAACATTCCACGAATGATGCAAAAAGGTTTTACTGCCAAAATACAGAAGGGGAGTTGGCAGATTCCAGAAATCTTTAATTTCCTCCAAAAAAAAGGAGACGTATCAGAAGAGGCTATGTACAATACTTTTAATATGGGGATTGGAATGGCAATAATCATTAACAAAGAGGATGCTGAGAAGGCTATAGAAGTATTAAAAACAATAGATGACGAAGCTGTAATCATTGGTGAAGTAGTCACTGGGGATGAGGGGATCATCTTATGTTAAGAATAGGTGTTTTAGTTTCTGGTGGAGGGACTAATTTACAAGCATTGATGGATTATATGGAGCTTCATCAAGTTAAAGCTGAAATTGTGACTGTGGTTAGTAATCGAAAAAATGCCTATGCGTTGGCAAGAGCAGAAGTTAAGAGCATACCCACTCAGGTTATATCGCCTAGAGATTTTAGTGAATCCTATGCATTTAATGAAGCCCTGATGAATCACTTTAATCAGTATAAGGTTAATCTTGTTGTGATGGCAGGTTATCTTGTAGTCATTGGAGATCCTTTTGTTTCCGCATACAAGAATAAAATTATCAATATACATCCATCTTTAATTCCTGCATTCTGTGGTGATGGGTATTACGGTTTAAAAGTTCATGAGGCAGCATTAAAAAAGGGTGTTAAATTAACAGGTGCTACAGTTCATTTTGTTGATGAAGGTACAGATACTGGACCCATTATTATGCAAAAGGCTGTTGAAGTCAGAAACTCTGATACACCTAAAAGCATTCAAGAACGTGTTATGACAGAGGCTGAATGGGTGATACTACCTAAAGTAGTAGAGAAAATAGCAAATAATAAAATAAGAGTAGAAGATAATCAAGTTATAGTTGATTAGTCCCAGAGAGGAGTGAAATATATTGAAAGTACTCATTGTTGGAGGCGGCGGAAGAGAGCATGCCATTGTATGGAAAATAGCTCAAAGTTCAAAAGTACATAAAATTTACTGCGCACCTGGTAATGCTGGAACTGATGGGTTAGCAGAGAATGTGCCAATCCCTGCTACAGATATAGAAGCACTTTTAGAATTTGTGAAATCTAAAAAAATCGATATGACCATTGTTGGTATGGATGACCCACTTATGTTAGGTATTGTAGATCGTTTTGAAGAAGAAAACTGCCCTATTTTTGGTCCTCATAAAGCGGCTGCATTAATAGAAGGAAGTAAAGTTTTTGCGAAAGATTTTATGCAGAAATATAATATTCCAACGGCTGCGTATAAAGTTTTTCAACAGTATGATGAGGCAATTGCATATCTTGGTGATATTAACTACCCTATAGTTGTTAAAGCAGACGGATTGGCACTAGGGAAAGGAGTACTAATTTGTAATACTTATCAAGAAGCTGAAGAGGCTTTAAAAAGCATCATGATTGAAAAGAAATTTGGTACAGCTGGAAGTCGTGTTGTTATTGAAGAATTCATGGTGGGTCATGAGGTATCTGTTTTAGCTTTCTGTGATGGGAATACATTGGTGCCCATGGTTAGTGCTCAAGATCATAAAAGAGCTTATGATGGTGATAAAGGCTTAAATACTGGAGGGATGGGGACGTTTTCACCTTCTCGTTATTACTCGAAAGATATAGCTGAACAATGTATGAATAAGATTTTTTTACCTACTATTAGAGGGATGAAAGAAGAAGGTAGACCCTTTAAAGGAATATTATTTTTCGGATTAATGTTAACCAAGGATGGACCTAAATTACTAGAATATAATGCTCGCTTTGGTGATCCAGAAGCTCAAGTGGTACTACCAAGATTAAAAACACCGCTAGTGGACATTATTCAAGCATGTATTGATGGTGAATTAATGAAAGTGAATGTAGAGTGGTATGATGATGCCGCAGTTTGCATCGTTTGTGCATCGGGAGGCTATCCAGTTAATTATGAAAAAGGATACAAAATTTCTGGATTAAATAAATTTCATAATAATAAGGAAGTCATTGTATTTCATGCTGGTACAACAAGTGATGGAGGGCAAGTTGTCACAAATGGTGGTCGAGTTCTTGGTGTTACAGCTATTGGTGCTAATCTTGATGCAGCTATTAATAAGTCTTATAATGCTGTTAAAGAAATTTATTTTGAACACATGCATTATCGTAATGATATAGGAAGAAAGTAATATTTCATATAAAGAATCTCTATATGCTTTTGACACTATAAGTGTTTATTGATATAATTAAGAGGTAGCGCTTGCTACCTTTTTTTTGATGTGAATATCACTATATAGGAATAAAATAATATAAGAACGGTAATCAGTTTCATTAAGTTGCAATCATCTCAAATGTAAGGATGTGTTAAGATGAGAGTCTTTTTTGCTATTGAACTGGAAGAGCATATGAAAGAACAACTTAGTAAGATTCAAAAAGAAGTCAAAGGAGTAGCAAAAGGAGGAAACTATACGCTACGACCTAATTTTCATATAACCCTAGAATTTATTGGAGAAGTAGGTGAAGATGAATTAATTCTTCTTCAGGAGGTGTTGAGTGAATTAAGATGTCAAAGGCATGTATTTACTTTAAAAACAACTGGTATAGGATCATTCAAAAGAGGTGATGAACATCTTGTTTGGCTTGGTTTAGAGAAACACACGAAATTAAAGATACTAGTCGAGGATTTAAAGAAGAGTCTTAAAACAAGAGGATTTAAAGTTGAAACAAGACCCTTTAAAGCCCATATTACATTAGGAAGAAGAATTAAGATTAAAGAAGAAGAATTAAGGAGTTTAGGTAAGCATAAAATAGACTTAGATGTTAGTAAAATCAGTTTAATGGAAAGTAAACGTGTTAATGAAACGTTAATTTATGAACCAAAGGCTTTTATAACTTTAGAACCTAACATAAGGAGGTAGTAACAATGAAGAAAATTTTATTGGTTTTAGTAGTAGTTATGGGTATTAGTCTGGTAGGCTGTAATAGCTTAAGCGAAGAAGATAAGTTATTAAATCAAATAGAAGAAAAAGAGACTGTTGAAAACGAAGATACAGAAAAAGAAGTAATAGAAGAAGAGGCTAATCAAGAAGAGAAGACTGAAGAAGTTAAGGAAGATAGCGCAGAAGATAACAGTGAAGAAGTTGGAGAGGCAGAGAAAGAACCTATTAAAGCAGTAGATTTTGAACTGCAGGATTTAGATGGGAATACAGTTAAACTATCTGATCAGGAAGGAAAAGTTGTATTCATTAATTTTTGGGCTACTTGGTGTGGGTATTGTGTTGAAGAGATGCCGGATATGCAGAAAATGTACGAAGAATATGAATTAACACGTGATGATTTTATTATTTTAGCAGTTAACGTGGCAGAAGATAAAGGGACTGTTGAATCCTTTATTGAAGAAAATGATTTTGGTTTCACAGTATTGTATGATACTGATGGTAAGGTGGCACAGCAATATTATGCAACCGGCTTACCAACAACGTGGATGATTGACCGTGAGGGCAATGTAATTGGTTATCAACCAGGGATGTTAAGAGAAGAAGACATGCGTGCAATAATTGAAACTACATTAGGTTTATAGAAGATAATAAAAAAGGGAGCCTTAAAAGCTCCCTTCAATACTATAGTTATTGTGCTGGTGGTGTAAATGTTCGAGTAGCTAACTCACTGTCTAATGTATAAAGAAGGTTATCATCGTTAGCTGCACGCTTAATTTTAGTTACTAATGTTTTAAATGTAGATTCTTCTTCAACTTGTTCATCAATGAACCATTTTAGGAAGCTGATAGTGGCATGCTCACGTTCTTCCATAGATAGGTCCATTAAATGATAAATACGAGCAGTTACACCACGCTCGTGTTGAAGAGCTACATTAAATACGTCAAGAATAGAAGAATATTCTCTAGTTGGATCTTCGATAGCCATCATCTTAATATCTCCATCCATATCATTGATGAAGTTAAAGAATTTCATGGCGTGGAATTTTTCTTCTTCAGCCTGAACAACAAAGAAATTACCAAAACCATCTAAGTCATTTGAAAAGCAATAGGCTGCCATGGATAAGTATAAATTTGAAGAATACATTTCAAATTTTATTTGTTCATTCAGTTCATTTATTAATTTTTCACTTAACATAAAAGAAACCTCCTATTAAATCTTCTTACATATAAAATAAAGACTTGCAAAAAGAGCAAGTTTAATCACCTAATTATATCTTGTGAAATAGTATATAGTAGAGAGATAATTCCAATTTTCGGTATTATACTAATATAATATCAGAAAGCATAAATAAAAGATAGAGAAAATTTAAAAAAGCACTTC
Source organism: Vallitalea okinawensis (assembly GCF_002964605.1). Classification (NCBI taxonomy): domain Bacteria; kingdom Bacillati; phylum Bacillota; class Clostridia; order Lachnospirales; family Vallitaleaceae; genus Vallitalea; species Vallitalea okinawensis. The sequence goes on along the minus strand of NZ_PQDH01000026.1, from coordinate 2,650 downwards.
AATTTTTAGTCAAAATCGTTTAAAATAGTAATATATTGCCTATAATTATGGGAGGAGGTGTAGAGATGAAAAGGTTTCTAAAGCTTATTATTACATTTATACTCACAATATTTGGGGTTTTGTCCTATGATCAGTACATAAAAGGACATGCTTTTTTAGAGAACTTTCAGCTTATAGAAAATTTTAATTCGTCTTCACCAACATTAATGTACGTTTCTATTTTTTTATTATTAGCTATTATCTCTTATTTATTAATTTCACCATTTCTGGTAAAACTTATTCTCAATCAACTGAATACATTTGAAGATAAATTTGATCAAATGTCATTTCAAGAAATGGTCGTTAGTACAGTAGGTATAATTTTGGGTCTTATTATAGCTAATCTAGTTTGTATTCCATTATTCAAGTTTGGCATAGTCGGAGCATTAGTCGTTCTGCTGATTAATATTGTTCTAGGCTATGGTGGATACAAAATCGCCATGAGAAAGAATGTAGAAATTAAATTGTTTGAAGAATGTGAACAGTCTAGCACTGCAAAACCTAAGATTCTTGATACCAGTGTTATTATTGATGGAAGAATATTGGACATCTTACGTACAGATTTTATTGAAGGTAAAATCATTATACCACAATTTGTATTAGCCGAACTAAGACATGTTGCTGATTCATCAGATTCACTTAAGCGTAATAGAGGTCGGCGTGGACTTGACATATTGAATGAGATTCAGAAGCAATTAAAAGTACCCGTTGAAATAATTGAAAAAGACTATAAGAACATAGCTGAAGTGGATAGTAAGATTCTGAAGTTAGCTGAAGAGATGAATGCCACTATTGTTACCAATGACTTTAATCTCAATAAAGTAGCTGATTTTAAAGGTGTTGTTGTTCTAAATATTAATGAATTATCAAATGCTGTTAAGCCTATAGTGTTACCAGGAGAAGATATGTCTGTTACAGTTATTAAAGATGGTAAAGAACATGAACAAGGTATAGGATACTTAAACGATGGAACGATGATTGTTGTTGAAGGTGGACGCAAAGCGATCGGACAAACCATTGATGTTTTAGTGACAAGTGTATTACAAACAGCTGCTGGGCGTATGATTTTTACTAAAATGAAATAATACTAATTAAGGCGACCATTGGTCGCCTTTTGTTGTTGCTGCTGCAACTAGATTCTTCTAATCAAATCTCCTCAGCTGATGTCTAATGGGAATATATTATAATTAGTAGCAATTGAAATATTGACAAGTATACGAGGGGATACTATAGTAGAATAGTAATTGGAAGAGTATAGAGTTGATAAGGAGATGAGAGGTATGAAATGTACAGTAATAATACCAGCTGCTGGGCAAGGTAGAAGAATGAACAGCGATAAGAAAAAGCAGTTCATAAACCTTAAAGGTAAACCTATACTTGTTTGGACCATAGAAAAATTTCAGCAACACGATGCCATAGATGAAATAATACTTGTTACTTCTTCAGATGAAATTGACTATTGCACGAAAGAAGTAGTTGATGCCTATGGGTTAACTAAAGTGAAACACATTATAGTGGGAGGAACAGAAAGACAAAGTTCTGTTTTCGAGGGATTATCCTTTGTTGATGAAGGAATAGTACTTATACATGATGGGGTTCGCCCTTTTATAACAACAGAAGTAATCGATAATGCTATACAACAAACAAAGAAGTTTGGCGCATGCGCAGTAGGGGTCCCTGTTAAGGATACTATTAAATATGTAGGGGAAGATGGTACGATTATTAATACACCACAAAGAAGTAAACTTTGGGCGGTACAAACGCCACAATGTTTTAGAATAGACCTAATTAAAAGTGCCCATCAAAAAGCATTAGAAGAAGGTTATCTAGGAACAGATGATACAGTTCTAGTTGAAAGGTATTTAAAAATACCCATAAAAATGATCAATGGAAGCTATAATAACATAAAAATAACAACGATTGAAGACATAGCTTTTGGTGAAAAAATAATAGAACATCAATCTTGAATTTACTTCTTGACACCAATATCTAAGTATGATATTATACTTTTTGTCCGAAAAAAAGATAACATTTTATCTTAAAACTAAGTTTGATATAACTACAAGTTTTAGGTTATACAATCACTTACTTACTGACATTAAGATAGTGGATATATAGCTTGACAAGATAATAAAGATATGGTATCTTATATTAGCAATTTAAAATTTGTGGAGAGGTGTCCGAGTGGTTTAAGGAGCTGGTCTTGAAAACCAGTGACTCCGAAAGGGGCCGTGGGTTCGAATCCCACCTTCTCCGCCATTAAAACACCTTTTGGGTGTTTTTGATTTTGAAAATGTAAGTAACGTGGGATATGGAGAAGTACCCAAGTGGCTGAAGGGGCTCCCCTGGAAAGGGAGTAGGTCGTTAATAGCGGCGCGAGGGTTCAAATCCCTCCTTCTCCGCCAAAAGAAATCAAAAAACGTCTTGACAAATCAAAAGAGATTTGATAGAATAGATTTCGCTGTTACTTAAGAACTTTGATAACTGAACAGTGTAACACATACCCAAGAAATAAACTTTGATTTCGTTAGAATTTAGTTCTAACACGGATATAAACAAGCCAGAACTTCTGGCAGGTTTAAACCTTATATTTAAATATGAGAGTTTGATC
>NZ_PQDH01000025.1 GCF_002964605.1 Vallitalea okinawensis | reverse complement strand
CGTAGCAATACGTTCAGCTGACCAGTACTAATAGGTCGAGGTCTTGACCTAGTGATTTGGAATGTAGTGAAAATCACTCAAAGAGTTATTATTGGAATATGAAAAGTCAATTCAACGTGCAATTTTGAAGATATAATATAGATATCTAAAAGTCAAATACTCTAAGTATTTGGCTTTTTTTGTATTTCAAATTCTTTTTATTCTTGTTGATAGTTTAGCTATCAAGATCTGACAAAAGATTATAGTAATATAGAAATAATTAAGATATTACTTGAAAATACAGCATTATCTATCATATAATATACTGTAAATACTTATATATTAATAAATTCAATATAATGGATATAAACGCGTGTAGATTAAACTATGAAATCAAATAGAAGTGTTTTAGAGAAAGGAGATGGCTATGAATAAAATTAGCTTAGTAGCATTACTTTTTTTACTTGTTTGTGCCATGAGTGGGTGTAGTAGTGAAGCTCTTGAGCCCATAAATAAAATTGAGGTAGAACAAAGTGAGATAGAGCAGACTGAAATGATAAAGAAAGTAGAAGAAAAAGATGCGGAGCAAATTGAAAAAGAACCAGCAGAAAGTAATACTGCTAAGGAGGACAAAGTAACATCTAAGAAGGAAGAGAGCATTGACAGTGGTGACGTATTCTATAACCCAATAGTTTATAATGGCATTCTCTTAGGTGGATATAGTGAAGGATCATGGTATGAGGCATCGGAAATCTATCAAGAAATTCAAGGTGGTAATAAGTATAAAATATATGGATTGAATGGGTATATAGGAGAAGGGGTTGGTAAAAAGCCTATACTTCAAAAAGATGAGGCTTGGGAGCCTGTTAAAATTTACATCAAGTGCAAAGAAGAGTTAACGAATGATGATTATATAGCTTTAAACAGTAACTATAACGCAATGCCTCGAATTCCTATCATGCAAAGTAACGAAAGCAAAACTTATAAAGAGATAGTAAAAGAGATTTTAATGAATAATGGAATGGATGAAAGTATTCCTATTAATATTATACAAAACATTAAAATTGATTTAGAAGGCGATGGAGTAGATGAAGTTATTGTAATGGCTGAAAATGTAAGTTCTTCAGCTGGGTATCAGTTAAATAATACATATTCAATTCTATTTGTTAGAAAAATAATTGATAACGAAGTAAAAACGATGTTTATAGCCAAGGATATAGTAGCAACGGACGAGGACTATGTAGAGTCAATTGCTATGACTTACGAAATTAAATCTATTGTTGATGTAGATGCTGATGGTATTATGGAGTTATTGGTCAAATTTACATATTACGAAGGATACGGGTATAGGTTATATAAATTTGAAAATGAAGAAATGAATTCAGTGGGATGCTATAGTGAGGGAGTATAATAGTAATGAATAATAAGTTAGCTTTACGAAAGGGAGTAAATAATGAATAAACAGTTTAGAAAAGGTATTTTTATGCTATTAATTATATTAATCAGTTGCTTAATTACCGGCTGTTCGAAATATACAGATAATCGAACCACTGAAATAAAAAAAATAGATAGTCCGGAAGAGTCCCTTGCCTCTGGTGGTGGAGATTTAATAAAGTTGAATACAACCATTACACATGTAAAAAAAGAGAGTAGTCTTGGCAATGCCAGTAAAATATTAAATGCACTTATTACGGACTCTAAAGAATTGATCGATGATAGTTTAGTTGATTATGATTACATTCGGTTAGATACTGAGGGGAATTACGAAGTTTTTATTATAAAGGAATATGATGATAAGATAGTGTTTGACATTGCTCTTGGTGACTCTCTTGAAAACGTAGAAGATCATCTTGGACAAGCACCTTTTGTTTATGGCAATTACTTAAGAATTTATAAGTATAAAGATTTATATTTAGGTATCATTGGTGAGGAACAAGTTGATTACGTAATGGCCTGTACCTTACCTAACAACTATGAAGAAGATATTTTTACGAAATTATTAACTGAAATGTATAATACGTCACTGGAGAATTACGAAGACTTCCAATACTACTATGCTTATCATGAACTATTTAAAGAATACAGCGGTATTGAGATGGAGTTGAAAGAAAACTTAGCTGCATTCACAGTTTTTGATAACTATAGAGGAGAAAGGGAGAATCTTCAAAGCGATAATGCTACTATTCAAATCAGCTACAGTGATAAGAATAAGATAGCAGATGCTATGAATCATCTGATTCTAGAGTGGAAAACAGATGATACTACAATCCCCAATCACTACGGAATTTTGAATGATCACCTAACTTATTGCATCGAAGAAGAGAGTGGCAAAATATATATTTTTGATAGTAATACTAGTAATAGAATCGACCTGTTAGAGCAAGTTGGTTATAAAGGAACTGTTAGGAAAGAAATAGAAGTAGGTAACAATGTTATTCTTCTAAAAGATAAAAAGAACACTCCTATTTATGTATATTGTCGAGAAGACAAAGATGGGAAACTATCATTTACTTTAGACCCCATTAATAGGATTAATACAAATAATGACTCATATTTAATAGAGAGCAAGATGGATGGAACAGATTTCGAATGGATGAAAATATATAAAGGATCTAAGGCTAGTCAAGAACTATTATTTCAATGGAATAGAGATGAATCTTCAGGTATATCAATCAATATTCCCTCATATGATAATCCATTTAAGATGATTGTTGATATAGGCGATTATGACAAGGATGGAGAAGATGAGATTTACATTAATGATAACTATATCTTTATCCTACATAATGAAGAATATCAGCTAGCTATTGAAGACTATTTTACTTATGAATATGAAGATGTTGATGGAGATGGGGTTCTTGAATTACATACGCCGACTATTAGAACATACACGAGTGAACCTTATATGGAGTTAAATCAAGTCAATGTTTTAACCCTTGGGCAATATACTTATTCTTATGATTTAACATGGAAAAAATACGAGAATAAGTTAGAAGAGTCACAAAAAATATTCCAGCAAAATCCATCACCGCTTAATTTTCTTAGGTTACTTAATAGTTATGCTACTTTGGGAATGAAAGATGAAATAGAGGAACTTATTGAGGTCAATGAAGCGTTAGTTAACAATACAGAATTCTATTATGAACTTTTTTACAGTTCATCAGTTAATCCTGAGTATTTTGATGATTATTTTGGCTATGTATTAAGCAGTGCATATGTTCATCAATCTGAATGGCAAAGGTTAAGAGAATATTATACAGAGACTGTGATTACTTTTGGAGATAGGAACTATAATTTAAAAGATGCTTTTGTAGAAGAACAATTAACACAACTTACTGAGGATGAACTTAATATACTGAAAAATGCAATCTTTGCTCAATATGGGTATCGATTTAATAGTAAAAAGTATCAGGATTACTTTATTGATATCCCATGGTATGAGCCTAAATATGATGATGTTGAAACAATGATGACAGATATTGATCAACACAATATAGATTTGATATTAAGTATGTTATAGACGATACTGATGATTAGTCCACAATAGGTATTGGATTTATTATTAAAGGGAAAGCTTCTAATGGTAGAAGTTTTCCTATTATAATATTTCTATAAGGGCTTAATATTATAGATATATTATAGTAAATTGATTGAATATATTTACAAGTAAAATTATATTATTTTATGTTGACAATGCAAATGCCTTATGATATTATATCATAGTCGCCATTATGGAACGACATTTTTAGACTAATGAGTGATATAATTTCTTTTGTGCGCATAGCTCAGCTGGATAGAGCGTCTGACTACGGATCAGAAGGCCGAGGGTTCGAATCCTTCTGCGCACGCCATTTTTTTGCCTAATATTCAATTACTTTAATAAAAGTCTATTAGGGCGCATAGCTCAGCTGGGAGAGCACCTGCCTTACAAGCAGGGGGTCACAGGTTCGAGCCCTGTTGCGCCCATTTATTATCCACAAAAATAATATTAACTTCAAATCCCGCATATCCTTGATATTAGGGAAGATGTTTGTAAGAACGCTTAGTCAATGTGAAACACCTGTGGATAACATTACTAAAATTGAATATGGAGGAATTCCCGAGTGGCCAAAGGGGGCAGACTGTAAATCTGTTGGCAACGCCTTCGAAGGTTCGAATCCTTCTTCCTCCACCATTATGCGTGAGTGGCTCAGTGGTAGAGCATCGCCTTGCCAAGGCGAGGGTCGCGGGTTCGAATCCCGTCTCGCGCTTATAAAAAACCGACTAAAATTAGTCGGTTTCTTTCTTTTCAAAATATTGCATATACATTTCATCTGGGTGGTAATATTATTTTAATATCTATTCATACCAAATATCCGGTATTTGATCTTTTTCTGCCTCTAATAATTCTTCTATGATTTTCTCTATATCAGAAATGGAGCAAGCTAAAGGATCAGTCAGCATAGCACGTTTTAATAAGTCACGACTTCCTTTTACAACAGCTTCAGCTGTTAATTCATGAGTATCTAAAACGAGTTCCTCCATACCCTTTATACCGCGAGGCATTTCCCCAACCTGTACAGGATAAATACCATCTAAAGTGGGTTCACAAAGTAATTCTAAGAAGGCGTCATCATTCATATTGGTTACCGCACCATTGTTATAGGTATTAATATAGAACTTCTTCCCTAGGTTACCCACCATATTCTCGATAATATCTGTTGCATGGTCAGGTCCAAATGTAGTCATGTACTCTTCAATAGGGGTTTTACCTGAAATAAAATCATCAACTTGATCCCACATGGCTTCATGGCGTTTATATCTGGCTTCAGTTTCCCAGAGAGTAAGAGGAGGGATTGTTTGTTCAAGTACTTGTCGACCTTGCCAGAATCGTACATATTCCTTGGTATGACCAACACATACAGGAACATATCCAAAAGCTTTATAAAGTTCATAGCCAATACTATCATTAAACTTACCCTTTGCTCCTACATCACCACCATCTGTTTCTTTAGCTGCATTAATACGTAAATATTCAGCAATATTTTTCATAACGTCTTTTCCTTGATACTCAGCCTTGATGCACCATGTAAAGTGATTAACGCCAGCAATTCTAAAATCAAAATCTTTTGCAATTGTATCACTATAATCCTCTTCAGAATTAATGATTCCTGCTCGCACAGCGTAACGACGTTTGATATGAGGCATATGTAAACCATCACAAAGGGCAAAACTCTTTAAGTTCGGAGCAAATCGTTTGAGAGCCATGCCATGTACAGCTGTAGGATTGATATAGTTAATAACCCAAGCTTCAGGACATAGTTCTTCAATATCCTTTGTATACGCCATGATGACAGGTAACTCACGCATAGCTCTAAATATACCACCTGGACCAATGGTGTCACCGGAACACATACGGATACCATGCTTCTCAGAGATTTCGCAGTCTATACCTCTATAATATACAGATTTTTCAGCGAAACTTAAGACGACAAAGTCGGCACCTGGTAGCACATCCCTTGCTTTTACACTACTTTCAATTGTTACGTTAACTCCTTCACATTCAACAACCATCTGAGCTAGCTTAGTCATCTTATTAAGGCGTTCTTCATCTGTATCCACTAATGCTAAAGTACCATTATTTAAATATTCTGAATGTACCATTTGCCAGATTGCTTGGCGACCAAAGAATAAGCTTCCTGCACCAATAAGTACTATCTTTGGGTTAGTAATTGTTTTAGTCATGAAATAACCTCCTAATTTGAATATAGTATTATTATAAAACACTAGAATAATATATAAATGCTTAACATTCTTATTGTGATGTCAAATAGTTTGATTTTTTATAGAGTTTAATGATACAATTATCAAGAGGTGATTTGATGCAAAACACAGATATTTTTAATAGATTATCAGATAACATTGATATTAAGGTGAAAACACATATAATTTGTCATAGAAATGACTGGTACGAAAGCGGCAGTAGAGTTCAGTATGATTTGTGGATCATGCTTGAAGGATCAGCAATTGTAAAAATGAATAGAGAAGAATATTTTGTTCAGGCTGGTGAGATGTTCTTGTTTTATCCTGATGTACAATATGAAGCTTACACAACAGAAAAGGAGTGTACATTTTTATATAGTCACTTTGATTTCAGAATTGGTAATAATGGTAGAATTTTAGATGAATTTAATTTTGATGGACACTTACAGCATCAGCCTATGTATGCAGAAGAGAAAACTAAATTTATAGATAACTTCAGTGATTATAAAAATAAAGAATCCATGTCTGCCTTCTTACATAAAGCCTATTTTGAATCTTTATTAGCTAAAATCATTGACTATCAAAGTAGCGAGAAAGAACCAAAAAATATAAAAAAATCAATGCGCATAACTAAACTACAACCAGCCATTGATTATATTACTGAACATGTGGATCAATCGATTAGCATTGGAATATTAGCAGTACAATGTAACATGTCCGAGAAATACTTTATTACACTTTTTAAAGGAGCTTTAGGTATAACACCTGGAAATTATATAATTCAAGTTAAGATGACTAAAGCATTAGAATACCTATATGAACAACGCTATTCCATTAAAGAGATTGCTTATATGTTAGGATATACAGATCCTTATACTTTTTCTAAAGCATTTAAAAAGTACCATCAGGTACCACCTACAAGATATAAATTAGATGTGCATAATCTAGAGAATTAAGATTCACAATTTAACACAATTTGAATATAATTAGGCTACATTTTTCTCCTATAATTACTTTGTAATTAAATATTAGTCATTAGGAGGAATTAATATGAAAAGTAAAAAGTTATTAGTAACAGCATTAGCAGGAGCACTAATTGTGGGAAGTTTAAGTGTCAATGCAAGTAGTCTAACAAAGGATGTGACACAACTAGGAGAAGCAATAATGAAAACGGAGAAAGTAACTACAAGTGCCGCTATGGCTAGTAATAGCAATTTATCAGATGTTAATGTCAATCAAGGGTTAGAAATGATAGCAGTTAGTACAAGTAAACTTACTGGTGAAAACGATGGTGTTGCAGTGGCTGCAATAAGGTTATCAGAATTACCTGAAGAGCATCAAGATAAACTAATCAATGAGTATGAGCACTTAGCAAAGGACATGGAAGCAGCAACACTTGCACTCCCAGCACAGGTAAGAGCTAACACAGAGAATCCTATAGAAACAATAGAGTTCTCAGATTTGCCACAAGAAGTACAAGATAAACTCATTGAGCGTTTTGGTGACTTAGCTACTGAAATGCAATTCCTTGATACTGAAGAGGCAGAAAGGATTGCTAGCTTTGATTCAACGCAAAGTATAGCAATACCTGCAACAGCACTTAAAGCGGCTAAATAAGTGAAATACTAACTGAGAGAACCGAAAGGTTCTCTTTTTCAATTTCACAATTTGACACATTTCCATTATAATAGGGTTACAATTCTATGTTATAATAAACTAAGTTGGTTTTAATTGAAAGTTTTGAAGCTAGAATGAAGTAAGATAAATAAAAGAGGACCTTGGAAAGAGGTTCTCTTTGCATTATAATAGATTAAAATAATGAGGTGGTATCCATGAATTATCGAATTAATATAGTAGAAGATGAAGAAAGCCTAAATGAAATTTTGGCTTATTACATGAAACAAGAAGGATGGGAAGTGACATCTTTTACAAATGGTTTAGAAGCTCAAAAAGTTATTGATCATGCACCTGATTTGTGGGTACTGGATATAATGCTTCCTGATATAGATGGTATTCAATTATTGATGGAAATTAAAGAAAAGACTCCCGATGTTCCAGTTATCTTCATGTCGGCAAGAAATAGTGATATGGATAGAATTATGGGATTAGAGTTAGGAAGTGATGATTACTTACCTAAACCCTTTTTACCAAGAGAATTAATCATACGAATTCAAAAGATCATGCAGAGGGTATATCATCACTCAAATAATTCAAATGAACATATCATGCATGTCGATACCTATTTAGTTGATACACATAAACGATCAGTGATTCAGGATGGAAAGGAGATTGCACTGACATCTAAAGAATTTGATCTGCTGTTACTATTCATATCTACCCAAGGTCAGGCCCTATCTAGAGAGCAAATATTAGAAAAGGTCTGGGGTAATGACTACTTTTACACAGAAAGAGTAGTAGATAACCTGATAAAAAGATTAAGAAAAAAGATGCCTGATCTTAAAATAGAAACAATTTATGGTTATGGCTATAGGAGGGTATAATGATTCAATCAAAATCATTATCTATTCAAATTTGGTTATGGTTTATTGGAGCAGTCGGAATAATAGGAATTATCATTGCTTGTATCATTTATGGGTCATTACAAGTGTATCTGGAGGAACAGTTATACATTAATATTGAAGAAGAACAACAGATGTTAGCAATAAAAAGTACTGCATTAGAAATGGGGGAACTTGTACAGAACGTTGAATTGGCGGCACTTACCACTGAAGCTAAACTCAGCCAAGAAATTAAGCATATTGTCACAACAGATGAGGCTGAGATATTACAACCTGCAGAGTTGAGTCCAGCGGTTCTAAATGGAGATAACTTAGCAATCCCCATAAGGAGATATGAAGCTCAGAATACCTATGCTGTTATTTCTGAACAAGAAATAGGTGGACAAAATGTATATATCTATTCTTATGCTATCCAAAACATGAAAGAGAAAGTTTTAAGCGATTTTTGGTATGTTTTCTTAGCTATCTTTATTGTTCTATTACTGTTATTTATACCAGCTCACTTGATTAGTAAGAGATTAATTAAACCTCTTATGACATTAAAAAGAGAAATGGAGCGTATTGCAAAACGTCAATGGAATAATCCCATTATAATAAATGGTTCAAATGAGTTTACAAGCCTTGCAGAGTCATGTGAAAGTATGCGACAACAGTTAGTGGCTTATGATTGTAAGCAGCAGAATATGTTACAGAGTATTTCTCATGAGTTAAAAACACCGATAATGGTAATAAGAAGTTATATCCAAGCAACGAGAGATGGATTTTATCCTAAAGGGAGTCTGGATACGACATTAGAGGCTATAGACCAAGAGGCTAATCGATTACAAAAGAGAGTATTAGATTTGATTTATATAACAAATTTAGACTATTTAGCTACTCATCACAAAGATTTAAAGAAAGAAGAAGTAAATCTAAAAGATATTATTCTTGATGTATATGAAAGATTACATTATAAGCGTACAGATATTCATTGGGACATGGAGTTAGAGGAAATTATTATTAAAGGAGATCAAGAACAGTGGAAAGTGGTATTTGAAAATATCTTACAAAATGGGCTTAGGTACAGTAAGAAGCATGTCTCTATTTTATTAAGAGAAGAAAAGGATACAATTATCTGTAAGATTCACAATGATGGTCCCACGATAGATGATGATAAAAAAGATAGTTTATTTAAGGTCTTTGAAAAAGGTAATAAGGGTGAAAGTGGGTTAGGACTTAACATAGTAAAGCGTATCGTAGATCTATATAATGGAAAAGTTTGGTTTGAAAATGAGAATGGAGGGGTGGTTTTCTATATAAGTATTCCACGGACCTCTTAGATTCCTCTTCTACTTTCCACCCTCCAATGATTTGGTGACATATTAATATGTTTTTTGAAAGCTTTATAAAATACAGAAATATCATTAAATCCTACATGAAAAGCTATATTTTCCACAGTTTCGTTCGTATTACTTAGCAGTTCTTTAGCCTTGTTGATTCTCAACTGATGCATATATTGAATTGGGCTAAGTCCTTTATATTGACGGGTTAATTTATATAAATAATGGTATGATAGATGAATCTGATCTTCTAAATGATTAGAGAGATGATCATTGGTATAGTTCTCTTCAACAATACGAAAAACTCTGTTTGCAATAATTTGTTTTCGGTCAGCTGTTTTTTGGCAAGAGAGAATAAGTTGTTTAAAGAGCTCCAGAAACTTAGCCTCATAATCTAGTCTATAAATACCTGATCGAAGATTTAGGGCTCTAAGTTGGTTAAAAATATCCATATAGTCGTTTGGGAGGAATTTGCCTTGTTTATCTACTTCTATGACATCCTCTTCATTTATCATACAAGAAAAATGGATATAGAAATAATGTGCTTTATCAGAAGGATAATTTGCAGATTGAAGTAATCCAGAATCTTGTAGATACCATTGCCCTTCTTGTAATTCGATACCTTTTCCTTTCTCAGTAAAATGAAGTTTTCCTCCAAGCATAAAAATAAGAACATAGTCTTTAATACGTCTAGTTATATGTTTTTCTCCAGGTTTAAATAAACGATAATCACATGTTAAGATGATAGGTAATGATGATAATTTAATCATAGACACCTCGCTGGCACGTTTTTGCCATCTTTAGAACTTGTTTTGCTATTTTATCTATGTATTATATCCGATAAAATAAGAACTGTAAAGAAACTAATTCGTCATGAGGTGATATTTTTGAAAGATTTAATTTTTAAACCCTTTACTACCAATGAAATTAAACCTACTGGCTGGCTTAAGAGGCAGCTAGAAATCCAAGCCGATGGCTTATCAGGTAACTTACATAAAGTTTGGCCTGATATTAGAGATAGCAAGTGGATTGGTGGTGATCGAGATGGGTGGGAGCGTGTACCTTATTGGCTCGATGGATTTATACCATTGGCTTACCTTCTTGATCGACAAGATTTGAAAGAGGCTGCTAAGAGATACATAGATGCAATTATAGATAGACAAGAGGAAGATGGTTGGATTTGCCCATGTACTAAAGAAGAGCGACAAGATTATGATGTTTGGGCAGTTTTCCTTATTACAAAAGTTTTAGTGAACTACTATCAATGTTCTGGTGACGAGCGTATACCTACAGTTGTAGAAAAAGCCTTAAAGAACCTTAATTCTCATATCACACACTATAAAATAAAAGACTGGTGGGGAAAGACAAGATGGTACGAGACGCTTATCGCTATCTATTGGTTAAGAGAACGAAAAGAAGAAGATTGGCAATTAGAGTTAGCTCATAAATTAGCAGGTCAAGGTTATGAATTTAAGTCTTGGATGAATAAATGGAAAATTCGGACATTTATTAAGGGGAGTCCTTATATACATGTTGTCAATGTAGCTATGTCACTTAAAGGACCAGCTTTATATAGTCGTATTACAGGTACAGATATGACAGATCTTTCTTATGAAATGATGGATATCCTTGATGAATACCATGGCATGCCTACTGGACAATTCGTTGGAGATGAGCATCTAGGAGGAACAAGTCCACTTAGAGGAGCAGAATGTTGTAGTGTGACAGAGTTCATGTTCTCGTTAGAGAATCTTATTGCTTTAACTGGCGATGTGAAATGGTCCGATCGTTTAGAGCAAATAGCCTTTAATGCATTACCTGCAACAGTTAGCCCAGATATGTGGACACACCAATATGATCAGATGACAAATCAAGTGCAATGTACACGTTTTGAAGAAGGTAAGCAAGTTTTCACTACTAATCCTGTGGATTCTCATCTTTTTGGTCTTGAGCCCAACTTTGGATGTTGTACAGCTAACTTTAATCAAGGATTCCCTAAATTAGCTCTTGGTGCGTTTATGAAAAGTGAAAAAGGGATTGCAGCAACTGCTCTGTTACCAGCTAAAGTAGAAACAGTAATTGATGGTACCAAGGTGATCGTTGAAAGTATAACAGACTACCCATTTAAGGACCAAGTTACATACAAAATTACAACTGCTAAAGAGGTTACTTTTGAATTATCTCTTAAGATTCCAGCATACGCAAAGGAAGCTAAAGTCAATGGAGAAAAGGTGTCCATAGGAGAGTTCTATAAAATTAACCAAATCTTCTCTGGTGAGACAACTATGATATTAGACTTAACTCATAAAGTAGAAATATTAAAACGCCCTTCAGGAATGGTGGCAGTAAAACGTGGTGCTCTTACTTATGCTATCCCAGTTGCTGAGGAGTGGAAGAAAATTGAGTATGTAAAAGATGATGTTGAACGACAATTTCCTTACTGTGATTATGAACTAACCCCTAGATCAAAATGGAGCTATTGTTTAGTAAGTGATGATTTCAAGGTGAATTTTAATGAAGTCACGGATACTCCCTTTTCAAATCTTCAACCGCCAATTACCATCACAGCTAAGCTACAAGAAATTGAATGGGCGTTTAAAGATGGAGCTCCAGTAGCTGTACCTGGGTCCCTTATTGTTAAAGGTCCTATAGAAGAGGTAGACCTTAATCCATATGGAGCTACAAACTTGAGACTCACGGAGATGCCATTTCTTTTAGTAGATTAATGAAGATGATAAAGGCTTGTAAATCACTACTTATAGCAGTAGATTTACAAGTCTTTTAACATAATGTCCTCAAGTGATACTATTCTTGTATTTCATTTGACGATATTGACTTGGCGTAATCCCACTCAGTTTATTAAATACACGATTGAATTGTGAGATACTACCAAAACCGCACATTTCACTAATCTGTATAATCTTCAACTGCGATTCACTGAGTAATTCTTGAGCTTTCTTAATTCGCGTAGCTTGGATATAAGCCATTAATGTGAAGCCTGTCACTTCTTTGAATTTATGAGAAAGATAGTGTGGACTCATATAAAATCTTTCAGCTAATGCACCTAGCTTTAGAGGTAACTCATAGTGTGTATGAATGTACTTAGAGACCTCGATAATTTTTTCTTCTGTAGGTGTTAATTCTCTATGTGGAGTATATTCTTGCCCTAATGTGTACTCACGAAGTTTAACTAAGAGATAGTTAACAGTAGATTGAATACTGATATGGTGACCAGGTTGATGCTGTTTAGCGTAACTTTGCATGTCGATAAAATAACTATCAAATATTCTTTTAACACCATCATCAAGACGAATAATTGGGGATGGACTATGGAACATGTATAAAAGCCATTCCAGGTCTGAGTGCTCTGCATTTCTAAAATAACCATCACTAAAGTTAATGAGATAACGTGTATTTTTAGCATTATGAGGATATAGGGTTTTGTGTAAGGTATATTTATTGATGAGAACCATATCACCACTTTTTATAGAGAAGAGATTACCTTCGATTAAATAGTCTGCTGAACCATCTTGGAGATAATAAATTTCATAAAAAGGATGAAAATGCTGGCGGTCCATACGATGTCCGCCTAATATATTATTATAGGAAAGAGACAAAAAAGCATCTTCTTGTAGATGTTCATAAAATATGTTTTCCTTAAAGATTATAGGTGCTTTCATCATGACCTCCAGTTTTTTAGTAGTCGTTTTATATATAGATATTAGACAGACCGTTACAGGTTCATTATGGTTAATATAGCGAAAATGAAATAAAGTGTCAAGTATTTATTAGAAACAAACTCTATCCTCTAAATCCAATCTTTATACTTTTAATTATGGGTTGCATATACCCCCACTAAAATTTATTAGGGGTTTGTATCATGTCATTATACGTTAATATCATTCCATTACTTTAACGTCATCTTATATAATGATAATATAAGTACGAAGCTACCACTAAATTTGAAAATTTTTGTCTAATCATGTACGATAAAGTTGGAACTTTTTTAGGGGGGGGAGTGATATAAGTGAAGGGAAAGTATAAACATAAACTTATTGTAACTAATACAATTATCATATTTTGTTTTATTTCAATTGTTTATGGATTAGTTTATTATTTTTCAGTTAAGGAATATAAAAGGCATATTGAAAAGAATAATTTACAAATCACGAAACAAATTGGATCTGTCGTTGACAATCGAGTTCTAGAGCCAATCCTCAGTTTACCTAATTTATATTTTTCTGATAATGAGCATAATGAAGCATTAAGGAAACCTATGGTAAAAGAGATGGAGAGTCATGGGTTAGATGTGTTGAATGTCAATAAAAAAGTTAATGGAATCATCCAGTTGAACGATTATATCATTGGTTTAGATATTTATTATGAGCTTAATCAATTATTATTTATTAATGGAACAATTAAGAATTTAGTAGATCCAGCTACGCGAAAGGAAGACATTCCGTATTGGTTCCAAAGGTATAAAGATACAAATAGAAGGGCATTATTTATACCAACCAACCATAATACTTTTTTGAATACTGAAGTAATTACTTATATCTATAAACTACCATTAGCATATGAATATTATGAAACAATGATTGCCATACATGTGGATTCGCTGGCGTTGAAGAAATTGCTGACAAGTTTGAAATCAGAAGATAAAACAAAAATATTAGGTGTCGTTGATCAAGAAGGACAATTGATAACAAGTACTAGCGAGGATTTAGAATACAACCAACTTATTATTAATGTACTTAATGATGCAGATAGTCATGAGTTAGATGAATCCCAATTCATTTATGAAAAAGATAATAACAAATACATTGTAGCAAAAGTAAAGTCCCAATATACGAGTTGGTACTATGTATCACTGATACCAGTAGAAGGATTTTACGCCCTTTCGGCTTACATGTATTTATCTTTACTTGTACCAGCTTTTTTTGTTATTTTTGGTATGGGTTTTGTTATCGTTGCTAACAACAAACTTTACAGCCCTATGGAAAAGGTTTTTAGTGTCATTAGAAACATACCTTATAAAAAAGAAGAGCAAGAGGAGAAGGATGAATATAGTTTGCTTACGAATAAGCTTACTTATTTAGTCGATGAAATGGAAGATCTACATCATAAAATTGAGGTTAATCAACCAGCCATTTTCCACAGCACCATACATCGAATGCTACGGGGAGGAATTGATGTAAAATCAAAACATTCATACAAAGAAGCAGGAATTGAATTAAATAAAACTCATGTACTTACCTTTATTATCAAAATAACCTGGAATGAAGAGTATAATAAATTATTAGCTTTGGAGTATACATTATTAGAAAGATTTCAAACACAGAACAAGTTCAATATTTATTCGATAGTTGAAGATAATAGAATATCAGCAATAGTTAATTATGATGAAAGTTATGAAATAAAAGATATTTATTCATACATACAACGAGTTATGAGTTCCTGTATCAAACAAGAAAATTTTGTTATAGCAATCGGAAAATTCTATCCTCTTCTTGATGGTAAGATAAAAGAATCTTATCATTCGGCTAACGAAGCTTTGAAGTATTCTTTTATTAAACCAAGTCAACATATGATTGTTTATACAAATGAGGAATTTGACCAATATAAAACCAGCGGGAGTAGTCATCAAGTTATTAAGAAAATGGAGGATTATATCCGTTCATCTAATCATGCTTCTATCCTCCTAACGATTAATGGGCTTATAGAATCTCTGATAGTAGGTAATTATAGCATTGAATATTGTATGAATACTTTACAAGATGTAGCTTCATCCATTCGACGAAGCTTTAATGAAATAGGATTGAACACAGATCAGCTATTTGGTTATGATTTAAGAGAGTATTACAAGCACATGGAGTCAATTATGACTTATAGTACATGGCTAAATGAAGTCATTGAGTTTCTATTTCAGAAGATTAAAGAACAAAAAGCTGATGAGGCAGAAGTATTACTTAGGGATATTAAGAATATTGTTGATAACAATATTTATAATGATATTTCCTTAGATTTGGTGGCAGACCAGCTTCATATGCGATACGATACTTTGAGTAGAACATTTAAACAGATGACGGGAAAAACCTTTTCAACTTACGTCAAAGAAGTTAAGTTAGAAAGGGCCATTGATTTAGTTACAGGTGGTGAATATACTATGGGGGATATCTCCAAGAAATTAGGTTATAGCTCCACCCACTATTTTATCAGGCTCTTTAAACAAGCATATGGGATGACACCAAAACAATATCAAATAAAGATGAGTAAAAAAGATTAAGTATTCAAAGCAGCGTTTCATTCATGATGACTGAAACACTGCTTTTTTGATTGCAATAAGTAGACAGCAAATCATTGATAAATACAAAAATTATAATACCTTAATGCCTTGAAAACACTGGGCTAATCAAATAATTGATAGTTATCAAAAACTACTATCTACCCCGATTGATACTTTTGTGGTACTTTAAAACTGTGCTTATCTTGAAACTGTACAGTGATTTTCTAGAAAGGTTAAGGTGATGAATCAAATGGCTAATATAAAACAAGCCAGAAATAAAAAGAGCTTAATAAAGAAAGAACATCCTACGCTTAAATTAATGTATAAGCACCGGATGCTTCTATCCATGTTAATACCAGTCATTTTATATTTTTTCATATTCAAATATGGTCCAATGTACGGCATTATAATGGCTTTTAAAGATTATTACCCTGTGAAAGGATTAGCAGCAAGCGAATGGGTAGGATTAAAACATTTCGATACTCTTTTCAATGGATTATACTTTATGCCAGTTTTAAAAAATACTATTCTCATTAGTTTATATGGTATGTTTTGGGGGTTTCCAGCACCCATTATTCTTGCTATCATTCTAAACGAAATTCGTAATAAGAAATTTAAAAAGATAACTCAAACCATATCCTATTTACCTCACTTTCTATCCTGGGTTATAGTAGCAGGAGTATTTATTGAATTTTTATCACCATCAAGAGGCTTTGTTAATTTCATCATAACCTCTTTAGGCTTTGAGCCAATTTACTTCGTTACTGAGCCAGCTTGGTTTAGAACCATCTTAGTTGGAACAAGTGTATGGAAAGGGATTGGATGGGGGTCTATTATCTATTTAGCAGCCATTAGTGGAATCGATCCTCAGTTATATGAAGTGGCAGAAATTGATGGTGCCAGTCGTTTGAGAAAAATATGGAACATCACCATTCCGGCCATTGTTCCAGTTATCGTCATTATGTTGATCTTTTCTAGCGGTAAAATAATTGATGATAATTTTCAACAAATCTATAACTTCCTTAATCCAAGAGTATTAAGGGTTGGAGATGTAATTGAGACTTATACATATGAACAGGGTTTGAAAAATATGCAATATAGTTATGCAACAGCAGTAGGGTTATTCAAAAATGTTATCTCCTTCTCAATGGTACTTATAACGAACTATATTGCTAAACGAACTACAGAATACGCATTATGGTAGAAGAAGGGAGATGATGATTTGCTATATAAAAGATCAAAAGATGATTTACTAGTAGACTTATTTTGCTATTTATTTTTAATTATTTTGTCCATAACAATTATTATACCTTTTATGCAGGTAATTACGATTTCTTTCAGTCCTACTCATGTTATCAATAGTTATGGCTTAAAACTGTTTCCAACAGAAATAACTTTGGAGGGATACAAAAAGGTATTTTCAGATGAGTTAATATGGTCAGGTTACATGAATACGATTTTTGTTACAGTTGTAGGCACAATATTGAATGTCTTATTCTCAGTATTAGGAGCTTATCCATTATCTAAAAGATACTTACCCTACAGAAACATGTGGACGGGTTTGATTGTTTTTACGATGTACTTTTCAGGAGGTCTTATTCCTTCTTATATGCTGGTTAAAAATTTAGGTATGCTTAACAGCTTGACTGCATTAATTTTGCCTGGTTTAATCAGTGCCTATAACATGATTATAATGAGGAATTATTTTATGAGCTTACCAGAAAGCTTAGAAGAATCTGCTAGGATCGATGGAGCTCATGACTACACGATACTATTTAAGATCATACTACCTTTGTCAAAACCCATTATAGCTACAGTATCCTTATGGTATGGTGTACATCATTGGAATAGTTGGTTCCATAGCATGATCTATATTCAAGATAGAGATAAACAAGTATTGCAATATGTTTTACGATTAATCTTAAGTGAAGGGCAAGTAGATGAAGTAGGAGAAACATTGGCTGAGGCAGCGGCAGTTAATTCAGAGACTATGAAAATGGCTGCCTTAGTTGTAGCCACGCTTCCAATAATTTGCGTGTATCCCTTTATACAAAAATATTTTGTTAAAGGGGTAATGGTTGGTTCCCTTAAGGGATAAGAAATAGTTATTGGGATAGTAAATCACTACTATCTTAATATATAATTAGACAAGAGGATAAACGAGTCAATAATTAAGGAGGTTTATTATGTTAAAACGAGTTATATCTATGATGTTGGTAGTGTTATTGTTTACATCATTAGCTGGGTGTAGTGATAATGATGAACAAGTTAATACAAAAGACAATCAGCAATCAGAAAAAAAAGATGGTGATTCAGCTGTAGCTGAAAAGGAAGAAGAGCCAATTGTTATTGAATGGATGGGGTATAATGCTAATGCACAACCCAAGCAAGATGCTCCTACAATACTAAGGCTAGAAGAAAAACTAAATGTTGATTTTGATATTTGGCAAATGCCTCAAGAGAACTTTGATGAAGCATTTAGCATCCGTTTAGCAGCAGGTGATATGCCAGATGTTTTTAAGGTGAATATAAAGGACATTCCAAATTATCAAAAGCAAGGTATATTAGGTGAATTACCTCTTGAAACCATTTTTGATACATGTCCAACATTAACGGCAACGTATAATGAATACTCACCTGATGGTGCTGTATGGCAAGCTGCAAAGTATAAGGGTGTTAACTACGGTATGCCTATGATGAGTCTCAATGGTACATATGGTCAAGTCGTTGTATGGAGAAAAGATTGGCTTGATAATATAGGTTACGATAAGGTTCCAGAGACATTAGAAGAATTTGAAGATGCTCTTTATAAATTCAGACATAATGATCCAGACCAAAATGGTGAGAAGGATACTTATGGTATGTCAGATTATGCTCAATGTATGATTTACGGTGCTTTTGGTATCGGAAATATGAGTAAACCCAAATATGCTGGTACTGGAATCATGCTTAATGAAGAAGAGTTACCTGTATTTTCAATTACTCAACCTGGTATGAGAGAAGCATTAGCGACCATGGCAGATTGGTATGAGAAAGAAATTATTGATCCAGAATTTGTTACTAGTGAAGATACATCAGGTTATTGGGCTGTTTCAGAAGCATTCCAAAATTCAAGAATAGGTTTAACGTCAAGATCTTTCTTTTATCATTGGTGGGATGATCCAGAGAATGATGATGAAGATGCAGAGAATGTCGTAACTTTTGGTGTTAATAATCCAGATGGTGAATATGTCTTTGGTACTCCTCCAGTAGGACCAGAGGGTCTTTCAGGAACAAGTACTTCAGGGTACCTTAATAATGCATTATTATTCACTACAAAATGTACTGAAGATCCAAGAAAAGTAGAGAAAATACTACAAATGTGGGAGCAAAGCTTTGTTGGTAACGATGAGGACCCCGAAATGTTTGAATTGATACATCATGGTATTGAAGGTTTAACATTTGAATACGATGAAAATGGTAAAGCGCAAACCTTACTTGATGGTTTTGCGCCTACGGAAGAGGGGATCGTTTTTGAATTAACAGATCCTAAATATGAATTAGATCTTTATGCTGATAAGTATGCCTTTGGTGATTTAGTATCTCCTAAGAATCCGTATAATAAAGTTTTAGTATCACCAACTGAAGAATACAGCCAGTATAAGTCTGACTTGAGAAGAATGGGTGAAGAAGCGGTTATTGCCATTATCACAGGTGAACAACCTATTGAATATTATGATGAATTTATACCAATCTTCTTAGAAAACGGTGGACAGGAAGTTCAAGATGCCATTCAAAGAGAGTGGATGGCAAATCAAAATTAGTATCCCAATTACCCATAATAAATTATATGTATAAACAAGAATAAGGTAGTTGATTTAGTCAACTACCTTATTCTTGTTATTTTATCAGGAGTAACATTCCTTTACCAGGAGCTATAGAAAGAGGATCACCATTCTTAAACACTTTTTTTTCTTGCATTCCATCAATAGCAGGAGCTGTAATTGTAACTTTATCTTGAACTAGTCCAAGGGAATGCCAATCAGGTTCGAGTTGACATATTGTCTTCTTATCAGCCCAACTTGCTAACGCAACCAGTACTTGATCTTCTTTAACATAAGCTGTTGCTAATATATCTTTGTGATTGGTTTTGACTGGACAATCGGATACCCAATAACCGTACATTTTTGAACCATCAATACCAAATCCATCCCATAAATTATAAATAGGTATTGGGTTTCTTTTACCCCATCCACATCTATTTGTCATGCCGTATACCATGCCTCTATAGGGGTTTCCATCATCTTGAAGCATCTGCCCCATTAATCCATAGGGGATACCGCATATTTCAGTCAACCAATAATCAGGTGATTCATCATAATCAAATCTTTCTCCAAACCATAAACTATCAATGTATGGGAATAGCTCCATATAGAGCAATGCACAGTTGATGAACCCAGCTCTGCTATTCATATGGTTCCATGAATGCATGTCTATTAGACTATCAGGTTTTGTATCTAATATTTTTCTGACTCTTCGCATAGTATGGCGATCATAAGCAACATCATCAATATATAGACCATTGATATCTAAGTTATCAACTAACCATTTTAATCCCTCAATATAATAATTATTGAGTCTTGAAGAAGGATTTACTAGAATGGAGGCGCAAATCTCTCCTTTATATTTGCCATGATTAAAAACATGCTGCCATGCTGGTATGACTTCATTACCGAAGTTATCTTCTATCCAAGGATTTTTTCTATTCTGCCAAGATTCAATGGCATTATCATTTGGTTTAGGGAAAATTTCACCGTTGAGGCTATAAAAAGCCCATAACTCTCTGATATGGTTGGTCAGTTCTCTTAGAGTATAATAGAGTTTTACATTAAGGTCCTTCGAATGGGCATCATGAATAAAAGCCTTGAGTGATTCCACCTCTATAAAGGGATAATTGATAAAAGGGTGCATTTCATGTCCATGATGTATATTAGTATAATTGGCACCATTTTTAACAGCTTGATTAATCCAATCCTTATCAGTAGTTGCATTTTCATGTGGGTGATCATAGCGGGTTGCCCAATGCTTTTTATAATCAATGAGTTTAAATGGAGTTATCAAAAACTCCATAACAAAGGTTAATGTTTCTCCTATTTTCATATCACGACAACCACTGTAAGCTCGAAGTATTGATCCAGTTTCATCTTTCTTTAGATGGATACCACCTCTACCATCATTCGCCCAACTGACTGGTTTGGCTAATGGTCTCTGATTATAATAAACATTAACAAAGGGGCGATCATAATTTTCATCTTTAAACTTACATTGCAAACCTGCATTAACATTTCCTAACCATAAGGCATCTTGATGATTTTTATTCCATTTCCATTCTAATTCATCAGGTGCATGACCTCCCTTTAAACCTAATCCCATAGCATATCGAGAGCTGTACTTAGTGAATGGAATTTCCATGACAATATCCTGTATAGAGGCATCTTCTTTAGCCGTTACCTTAATTTCATATCTCATAAAACCATCATATTCTAGAGAACTATTACATCTTAATTCTAAAAGCTCATGGATCTTAGTTGATACCCACTCGACTTTTGAATCTTGTTCTGTTATAAAATTATAGCCGTGCTCATTAAAAGTCAAAGTTTCATCTTCCAATTTCACGTTAAACTTAATGGGACCATTTAGGATATCAGTACTATCATCAGTCATTTCATTCATGGTCTCAGAGAAAAAACTCTTTATTGATTGAGGGAAGCCTTCTGTATTCAATATGATTCTTCTACCAAGTATATTCAATTGATCATCATTAACACCTATTGGAGTAAATGGTTTTGTAATACTGCTATCGATGGCTGTAGTAGAATTAAGCCATCTGAGCCTAGAGTGTTTCCACAGTTCACTATCTCCAAAGTCTTCTACAGGTTCACCGTCTATGTTGATGTTAAGGTGGATTGTATCGATAAGTTGGGCATTAGAGAGTAATTGTAAGGTACCTTTATATGCACCATTAGAAGCCTCAAGAGGAATTTGGATACCAAACCAAAGGACTTGTTGTCTACCTTTTTCTATGGAGATCTCCTTCTTGAAGTAATCACCATTAGTATCAAAGCCTTCTAAATTAAAGCAGGACATTAACTGTGAAGGTATATGATACTGTTGGGAAGAAAGATCTAATAGTCGAGCATCAATGTTCTCAAGATCGTTGTCCGGAGAGTAAATACTTATTTGAAAAGTATAATACTCACCAGGTCTAGCTTCACCGATTAAAGATGTATGGTTCTTTCGTTTTTCTACTTCAGTAGTTTTAGCTTTAATAGGATTAAAGCGATCTTCAACAAATATATAATATGGCTTATTTGACATAGTGAAACCTCCACCTCATTTAATTATAATTTTTAAGTATAGATTTATATTTTGAGTACAGCTTTCTAGATAGAGAAATGGTATCGGAGTGTGTTGATTCTTTGATAGGCTCACAACTTTCTATCCAAGTATTTTCAAATTGCAAAACGTCTTGTTCATATTGAGGATAATCCATTTCTTGATTGCTAGTCAGGGATTCATGCAAGTAGTTAACAAAGATTTTCCATCTTTTTAAATAAAATTCTTTTAATAGTCCTGACCAGTGTTTATGAGCATAATCATGAAAAGAAACGTCTGGCCACCATTGCGTTATTTGCATTCTGGCGTTGTATTCATAAAGTTTGGCCTCATCATCATTGTGTGCCCATGACTTGGCATCTTCTAGCCATTTCTTAGTTGTAAATAGTTTCTGAGTACCAACAAGTTGATCTAAATCCAAGATTAACTCCTTAAGAACTTTCCAGTGTTCTATGAAGATATTCTTATTACGATTTTTGTATGCAGTTATCATTTGGAGGTATATAGGTCTGGCGTACATAGCTAATACTTCTCTACCAACATCGGTCAAATCATATTCAAATGGTTCAACTCCATTGAGATGATCTGCTGCGTTGATAAGTTGTTCCCAAGCATTAAAGAGTGTACGTAAATCAAAATAGGGTTTCACTTTACTATTAACTACCTTTTCAATCTCAAAAGCAGGTCTAGCACAAATAATGGAATCTGTACATCCAAAACTATTAACACCTGAATATACAGAATCTAATAAGTACTCCCAGGCTTTCATAGCTTTATCATTCTCTTTACCATAACGACGTAATAAATAGTTTTTTATCCATTCATCCATATTAATCTCTTCATCATAATCCCATATCATCTGAGAAACTAAATCATAAAACACTGGATTTTCTTCGATGGCTTCAGGAGCAAACCCAACACCAACCATATCCCCGTTGTGGTCGCTTGTATAGGCTTTATGAAGTTCATTGTAAACATTTTTCAGATTACCAGTTAGTCCATTAATACCTCCAAAGTTATGCAGCAAACACCATAACCATGGCTTACCATAAAAAGCTTCTGTTTTTTCCCACTTTGGATCATGTTCTCCATAAAGGTCCAATAGCATTAAATGTTGTGAGGGTAAAACTTTAACCATACATTCTTGCATGGACCAACTTTGCATGACCCAAACCCCTTCTTTATCATGATCAATCATTTTTTTATAGACATTTAATGCTGCCTCTTGCATATATTCTTCAGAAGCATTCGGTGAACTTCCTTCATGGAATAAATCCATGGAGTAGAGGTGATCTGATCCATAGAGTTTCTTCTGTTCCGAATAAAAAATATCTGCTATTTCATCAAATAACTTATCTTGTGGATCAAGAAAATAGACACCTGCTACTCCATACCAGCTTTCTAATTGAGTAATCATTGCTGATGGATGTTTATCACCTAGAGCCTGAGGTATGTGACCGTAAAAACCTGGTAATACAGGCATCATTCCAAGTTCACGTTGTCTTTTTAATATTTTCTTTTGAAGTTCATAATGTTCTTCTATCCAAGAATCTGGCAATGGTCCTCCAATGCCATCAACATTACCCATGAAGTTCCAAGCAAAAAAAGCTGGACCTGTTAAGAATTCCTTCATCTTTTCTTTTGAAATGCCCAATTTCTGCCCTACTTTAATCCACAAATATTCATGACCAATTATAGATAATGGCATATTAATACCGTTTAGCGCCATCCAATCAATTTCTTTTTCCCATCGATCCCAATCCCACCATGCCATTGAATAGTTAAACGTACAGTAATTTAGATAATATCGATATTTATTAGGTGTTTGCTTTCTAATTTTAGTACTAGGTAGGGGAAGTGGTTTTGGTAGTTCTAACCTATTACCACACCATGATATATGACAATTGCAGTAAAACTTCAAATACCAATGTAGTGCTGAACCAATACTAACAGCATTATTACCTCGTAGTAGAATTTTTTCATTAACAGTCACAATTTCAAATACATCATGTTCTGTATTACCTATTATTTCTATTTTGAAATTCTGATAATCATCTGGTAATATGCGTTTAATTAATTCATATCCTGATTTTTCATGCTCCAGTAGATTTTTTTTCATCAGAGTTTTAGCCTCCTAACTTTTTTCCTGATCATGCTGTCTTCATTTAATCATAATTAGCTTGTAATAAAAATGGTTGTATTGAAGGTTTATTTGTACTTTTCTAAGATATTATTACGTAATGGTCCTATAACTGAGGTATAAATTATGATAAAATGAATTATATTCAAATTGCGATAAAGCATGTCATTAGTAATGAGGTTATGTTATGGATCGAATGGAACAATATATATTGGATAATTATATAAGTAATTTATCAATTAATGTTGAGTATGCTAATCGGAGTACTGTCGGAAAAGGTTGGGGAGCAGAAGATTTTACACCTATTCTTGATAAAATCTATCTCATCAACGAAGGTGAAATTTATCTCAACATTGATGGAGAGGAATTATATCCAAAGAAGAACAGTTTACTATTTATACCAGCCCATACTAAACAAACTTTCAACATAATAAGTCAAGAAAATCTGGATCATTATTACTGCCATTTTTCTTCATTGATTAGTGGACATGAAAATCTTCGGTTAATAGATGTGATAGAAATACCTTACTGTTTAGAGTTAGATGAAGAAAAGAATACTATTCAGCAATTATTTATTAAAATGATAGCGTGTAATAATTATAAAAATATAAGCAATATAGTTAAATCAAAAGCATTATTATACGAAATCATGCAGTATTATCTTGATAAGTGTACATCAATAACTTTCAAAACACCTTCCCATTCAGCTAATAAGCTATCTATTGTTCTTGACTATATAGAGAATAATTTGAATCGTCATGTGACCAATAATGAATTAGCTGACTTAATACATCTACATCCCAATTATTTTGTGACTATTTTTAAAAAAAGCCTTGGAGTATCTCCTAAAAAATATATCAACGATATTCGATTAAGAAAAGCAAAAGATTTACTTCTGTCAACAGAATTAAATATATCAGATATTACTTACCAGCTTGGTTTTAAAGATATTTATTATTTTTCAAAGAAATTTAAAAAAGATACTGGTTTGTCGCCGTCTTTATTTAGACGTCTGTATAAGTATTAATAGGGACTGTATCAACATAATTATTTAATTGAGTAGCCCTACTATCAAAACTTAAGTTAAGCACCTTAGATTTTGCTTTAAATCTAAGGTGCTTTTATTGCAAATAGAGAAAAAATTTAATAGCTGATTTGGAATTTACACATAGAATCTCCTTGAGCAATAGTTTGTTCAAGCTTCACATCTATAGTTTTTCCTAATATGTCTTCAAAAACTTCTTTTAGCCACCCTTTTGTACAATTGCAGAAGCTTGTATTATTAATAAGATTTCTAGAAGGACAATAACATGTTTCGTATATACCATATATATGATTATCTATTCTATGTAACTTGCCTCCACCTATTCCAGCCAGATTCATTCTTTCAAGAATGATATCAATATCATTATGATCATTTAGACTCGTAATGATTTTTTTGACTTCATTGGTAGCACCACATTCTTTGGCACATACTCTGCCACAATTTTCAATGATCTTATTACTTAGTTCTTTTTCAGTTTCAGATTCAAGTGAATTCATTAAATTATTAATCCAATGCTGTAAATGTTCCATTTATCTCACTCCTTGAGTTTTAACTCATTATACAAAAATAAATATGACAATAGTATGTCATAATATATGAATTTGGAAAAAGATATCACTTAAATCCTTATACCTTATGCAAAAAGCAAAAGATGCATAATATATTCATTTATAAAACAAAATATGCGCTGAAATTGTTTTCAGGAGATAATAGAATAAAACTATATTAGTGATTATAAGAGGAGGCATAATGATGCAATTATCAGCAAAGACCTTTGAAAGAAATCAATATACAGAACGAGTTCTCCAATTTGGGGAAGGTAACTTTTTACGAGCATTCGCTGACTGGATGATCCACAAGATGAACAAAGAAGTAAACTTTGATAGTTCAGTGGTTGTAGTGCAACCTATTGAGAACGGTTTGGTAGATAAGCTCAATGAACAAGATGGACTATATACCCTTTATCTACAAGGTATCAAGAATGGTGAAGCGATTAGTGAATACGAAGTTATTCAATCCATTAGCAGAGGGATTAATCCTTATAGTAGCTTTAATGATTATTTAGAGACAGCCAAGAATCCTGACATGCGATTTATCATATCCAATACCACAGAAGCAGGAATTTATTTTGAAGAGAATGATAAGTTTGATGCAAAACCTCAAAAGTCCTATCCAGCTAAATTAACAAGATGGCTTTATGAAAGATATGAAACTTTTGAAGGCGATAAAGACAAAGGCATGATCATTATACCTTGTGAATTGATAGATCGTAATGGTGATAAATTAAAAGACATCGTTAATAAGTTAGCAGATCAATGGGGACTTGATGAAGGCTTTAAAAATTGGATCAACAAAGCTAATGTGTTCTGTAATACACTTGTAGATCGTATTGTGCCAGGATACCCTAGGGATCGAATGGAAGCTATCACTAAAGAGCTTGGTTATGATGACCAATTAGTAGTTGAAGGTGAGCAATTCCACCTTTGGGTTATTGAAGCTCCAGCTTGGGTAGAAAAAGAATTCCCAGCAAGAGAATTAGGTCTCAATGTACTATTTGTTGAGGATATGACACCTTATCGTACAAGAAAAGTACGTATTTTAAACGGAGCCCATACCTCCATGGTACCAGTATCATATTTATACGGCCTAAGAACAGTGCGTGAATCTGTTGAAGATGATGTGATGGGGCAATTTGTTAAAGAAGCTGTATTCAACGAGATTATCCCAACATTATCATTATCGAAAGAAGAGTTAGAGAGTTTTGCTGCTGATGTTATGGATCGTTTTAGAAACCCTTATATTAAGCATTATCTCATTAGTATTGCACTTAACTCCAATTCAAAATACCGTACCCGCGTACTACCATCAGTTCTAAAATACAAAGAGCTGAATGGAGAACTGCCTCATAAATTAACCTTCGCTTTAGCTGCATTAATACGATTATATAAAGGTGAGTATAATGGTGAAACCATAAATCTTAAAGATGACCCTACATTACTTGATCTTTATCAAGAATTATGGAATCAAGAGCAAGTTGATTACAAAGATATTGTATCTAGAGTACTTGAACTAGAAGATTTATGGGGGCATGATTTAAACCAAGTAGAAGGTATGACTGATCAAGTAGTAGGCTATCTAGAATTAATCGATCAAAAAGGAATGGATGCTGGACTTAAAGAGGTTTTAGGATGAAAGAATTCATTCGTATCCATGAAAAAGATAACGTTATTGTAGCTCTTAAGGATTTAAAAGAGGGCACACAGCTAAAAGATGAAGACTTAGATATCACGTTGAAAATGGATGTTGCTAAAGGTCATAAAGTGGCCATTGAAATCATTCCAGAAGGTGAGAACATAATCAAGTATGGTTATGCAATTGGAAGAGCTACACAAAGAGTTTTACCTGGAGCGCATGTACATACATCCAACCTCAAAACTAATTTGAGTGGTACCCTTGAGTACAGCTATGAGCCTGCACTAAAAGAATTGGCTAAAGCCAGTGAAGAGCTTACATTTAAAGGGTATAAACGCTCCAATGGGGATGTAGGGATTCGTAATGAATTATGGATTATTCCTACTGTAGGATGTGTTAATGCAACGGCAGATTTGATGGTTAACCGTTTGAAGGAAAGCGTAGAGAATCTAGAAATTGACGATATTTCTGTCTGGAAACATCCTTTTGGATGTTCTCAATTAGGCCAAGACCATGAGGATACAGCCAATATCTTAAGAGATCTTGTCATGCATCCTAATGCTGGAGGTGTCTTAGTCCTTGGATTAGGATGTGAGAATAACACAATTGACCGTTTTAAAGAAGGATTAGGAGACTATGATGGTGAAAGAGTCAAGTTTCTTATAAGTCAAGAAGTAGATGATGAGATTGAAGATGGAAGTAAGCTTTTAAAAGAACTTTATGATGCCATGAAAGAAGATGAAAGAGTAGAAGTACCATTATCGGTTTTAAAAGTAGGTCTTAAATGTGGTGGATCTGATGGTTTATCCGGGATAACAGCTAATCCACTCGTAGGTGCTTTTTCAGACTTTCTCATTGCACAGGGTGGAACTACAGTTTTGACAGAGGTTCCAGAAATGTTTGGAGCAGAAACTGTGCTTATGAACCGTGCTGCATCAGGGGAAATATTTAATGCAACTGTTAGCCTGATTAATGATTTTAAATCCTACTATTTAAAATACGATCAACCGGTCTATGAGAACCCATCACCAGGTAATAAAAAAGGTGGCATTTCATCACTTGAAGATAAATCATTAGGTTGTGTTCAAAAGGGTGGATCTGCAACAGTGGTAGATGTTCTTAAATACAGTGGGCGTATTGTTAAGAAGGGGTTAAATCTTTTATCCGCGCCGGGTAATGATTTAGTTGCTACCACAGCGTTAGGAGCTACGGGGTGCCAGATGGTTCTCTTTACAACAGGAAGAGGAACACCTTTTGGAGGATTTATTCCTACAATCAAAATATCAACCAATACGGAAATTTATAATAAAAAGCCTCATTGGATTGATTTTAATGCTGGAGAACTCATACATGATCAAACCATGGAAGAAGCCGTAAAAGAGTTAGTTCAATACATTATTGATGTAGCTTCAGGCCGATTAGTCAATCACGAAAAGAATAATTTTAAAGAAATATCAATATTCAGAACAGGCGTAACCCTATAGATGGAGGAAGAATTGATGAGACAATTTATGGATGAGAATTTTCTATTAAAGAATAAAACAGCTGAAAGACTCTTTCACGATTTTGCTAAAGAAATGCCTATTTATGATTATCACTGTCATCTTAATCCCAAGGAAATTGCAAATAACAAAAGTTATAAGAACATGACAGAAGTGTGGCTTGGTGGAGATCACTATAAATGGCGAGCGATGCGAAGTAATGGTGTCGATGAAAGATTTATAACAGGAGATGCTGGTGATGAAGAAAAATTCATGAAATGGGCTGAAACCATACCTTATTGCATCGGTAACCCACTGTATCATTGGACGCATCTAGAGCTTAAGCGTTATTTTAGTGTTGATAGTCATCTGACACCTGCAACAGCTAAAGAAATCTATCACACATGTAATGACATGTTAAAAGAAGAGCGATTTACAGCAAGAGGACTAATCAAGAATTCCAATGTTAAAGTTATTTGCACCACTGACGATCCTATTGATGATTTAGCCTCACATAAAGTCATTCAAGGAGACAAGAGTTTTAATGATGTGAAAGTTCTACCAGCTTTTAGACCTGATAAGGGGATTAATATTGACAAGGTGGAATTTGCATCTTGGATTAAAAAGCTTGGTGATATAACAGATAAAGAAATAATGAGTTTAGATGATTTATTAGAAGCTTTAGAACAAAGGGTCCAATATTTCCATGAAGTTGGATGTCGTTTATCTGATCATGCTCTTGATCCTATTGTTTATGAAGAAGGGTCAACAGAAGAAGTTAATCTTGCATTAATGAAGGCATTGAATGGCGAAGAACTTTCTAATTCAGAAATTAAAAAATACAAAACTTTTGTATTGAATTATTTAGGATGTCTGTATGCCAAATATGATTGGGTTATGCAATTACATATGGGGACGGTTCGTAATAATAATAGCCGTATGATGGATTTGCTTGGTCCAGATACAGGGTTTGACGCTATTGATGATAGTAATATTGCAAGACCCTTACTTCAGTTCTTAAATAGTCTTGAGAGAACTAATAAATTACCTAAGACAATTCTTTACTGTCTTAACCCTAAGGATAATGAAGTTCTTGGAACAGCTCTTGGTTGTTTCCAAGGTGGAGGCGTTGCAGGTAAGATACAGTTTGGGTCAGGTTGGTGGTTCAATGACCAAAAAGATGGTATGATTCGTCAAATGACTGCACTAGCTAACTTAGGACTACTAAGCCGATTTGTTGGTATGCTAACAGATTCAAGAAGCTTCTTATCCTATACACGCCATGAATATTTTAGAAGGATTCTATGTAATATGATTGGTACATGGGTAGAAGAAGGGGAATATCCAAATGATCTACCATGGTTAGGAAAGATGATACAAGATATAAGCTATAATAATGCTGAAAGATATTTTAATTTATAATGCAGATTTATTGTCCAAGTAAAAATAACCCCATCATTTTAATGAGTGATAGGGTTATTTATTCGTTTCGATATTCTTTAGGAGATTTTCCGGTGTATTTTTTCATTATTCGACTGAAATAATGGGGATTAGAAAACCCCACTTGCTCTGCTACTTGTCCAATGGGTTGATTACTGGATTCAATAATCTTGATAGCTTTTTTCAGACGATAATGATTGAGGTATTGGATAATAGTTTCATTAGTCCTTTCTTTAAAAAGTGTATTGGCATAATTAACACTGACTCCTGCGTAATCAGCAATTTCTTCTAATTGAAGTTTATAGTTATAATGATAATGAATGTACTGCAGCATATCCTGAATAATACGTTCTTTAGAAATAGTGTTAGAATATGTTTCCTTCGTATTTACTTGCTTCAATAAACGATAAAAAATATCTAGCATGATGCTCTTACACTTGATCTGCCAATAGAGATCTTTCTGGTGATAGCTTCTCAGGATCTCCTCAAAATTAGACGTCATTGCATCTTGGTCATGAACTTTAAAGTGATTGGAGAGTGAAGTACCATTACTTAAAAAAATCTTGGGACGAATAAGATGTTTTTGCATCAATTGGCGATCATCATAATCAATTTCTTTTCCTTCTGAAAAATATATAAAATCAAAATGAACCCAAATGATATAGCTATCCTTATCCAGTACATACAATTTATTAGGGGTATTGGGTGGCAATAAGATGAGTGACCCAGTTGACAGCTGAAACTGTTGTTCAGCCACTTCAACCCTACCTTTTCCACGAATAAAATAAAGCATCTCATAATCATACAATTTACGCAATCCTGACCAACCCGTTGAGTCCTGTATACCCACTTTTCTAATAAAAGGATTAAGTTCATTATTATCAATACATATCTTCTTTTCCATCTTTACTAAAGCCTTCCTTATATCCTCTTTTTTAGATCATACTTACTTATTTATTATTTTCATTATATCATAGTCAATTTACCATCACAAACGAGTATTCCGAAGCATTCGTACTTATCTTATTAGCCATAAGTGCTATTATTACTCCATCTTCCTTCTATGCTTGACCCCACGAACATATTCATGAACGAACACATTCCCAAGTGATTTTGTACACAAAAAAGTGATTATATGCATTTTTAAAATCATGATTATTCTATATAATGAACCCATCATAATATTCAAAAGGTGGTAAGAAAAATGAGAAAGACAACCCATTTTAATCAAGGATGGCGTTTCAAATTAGGTGATGAAACTTCATCACACCTTCCTCAATACGATGATAGCCTTTGGGAAGAAGTACATCTTCCTCATTGTGTACAAATTGCTCCTATCATAAGTAGTGGAGGTCGTAACTACCAAGGGGTTTGCCGTTATCGTAAACATTTCACCCTAGAACCTTCCATGGAGAATGAAAAAGTCATTCTAGAATTCGAAGGAGCTATGCAGGTCCTTGAAGTATGGATTAATGACCATCAGTTACCAAGTCATTATTGCGGTTATACACCAGCAGTATATGATATTACATCCTACATTTCCTATACCGATTCCAATGTATTAGCTGTTAGACTAGATAATTCTGATAGAAATGATGTACCTCCAGGGAAACCTCAAGAAAGATTAGATTTTGCCTATGAAGGTGGTCTATACCGTGGTGTAACACTCTATCAAACCCCCGGAATTTACATCACTCATCCCCTTTTGGAGGATCAGGTAGCAGGTGGAGGTATTTGGGTACGAACAGAAGACATTAGTGAAGCAAATGCTACAGTTCATATACAAAGCCATATCCGTAATGAATATGATCAGTCTGTATCTTATCAACTCAAACAGACTGTCATTGACCAATCTGGAAGTGCTGTAGCTAAAGTGATTACGGGTTATGAATTGGACTCCCAAGATGAAAGGCATATAATCCAAAGCTGTCAGGTAAACAATCCACATCTTTGGCATCCTCATTCTCCGTATATGTACCAAGTACGAACAGAGATCATTCAAGAAGATAATGTAATTGATCAGGTAGTAACGCCACTAGGTATAAGAGATTTTGCTTTTACTAGAGACAAAGGATTCCTTATCAATGGTAAGCAATTAAAGGTATCTGGTGCAAACTACCATCAAACATACATACACGTAGGTAATGCTATGCCCGATAGTCTACTAAAGAGAGATGCTAGGAAATACCGAGAAGCAGGTATGTTGCATATACGTTCACATTACCCCTTCGCTAAAGCTTTTATTGATGAATGTGACCGTTTAGGTATCATGCTGATCATTAGTTCACCAGGATGGCAGTATTATGAAGAAGGTATCTTTGTAGAGAGGGTATACAAAAATTTGAGAGATATTGTTCGCTGGTTGCGTAATCATCCTTCTATCATTCTTTGGGAGCCAATTCTAAACGAAAGTGTTATGCCAGAGAGTTTCCAACAAAGAGTACATGAGATTGTCCATGAGGAATTACCACTAGGGCCTTGTTATACAGGATCTGATCAAGGTTTTAGCGACGTAGTATACAGGGAGTTTGATCCTGGCATGTTAGGTCCAAAATCTGAGGATTACGATCCAGAAGCCTATATGGCCATGAAAAAGCGTTTTGATAAACCACGTTGGGTAAGGGAATACGGTGATTCACCTGATAATTTTACAGATCAAAATTGTGCATGGCGTGTCCCTAGAAGCTGGGGAGAAGATATTATGCTGAAGCAGGTACGGCGAATGATCTGGGATAAGCAAAAGTGGCTGAGTAATTATACCAGTAAGTATAACGATGAAACTCTCTGCGGTTTTGGTATGTGGCCAGGTATGGAGCATAATAGAGGGTACCACATCAATCCATGTTGGGGAGGATTTTTAGATTTGCATCGAATCCCTAA
Source organism: Vallitalea okinawensis (assembly GCF_002964605.1). Taxonomy (NCBI): domain Bacteria; kingdom Bacillati; phylum Bacillota; class Clostridia; order Lachnospirales; family Vallitaleaceae; genus Vallitalea; species Vallitalea okinawensis. Next base: position 14,515 of record NZ_PQDH01000025.1, on the reverse strand, counting down.
GTATAGCTTCTACTTTTTTAAGAGTCAACGCGATCCAGATCACATAATTCCTCATGTTGAATCAGGTCCTATAGTCTTTATTGCTAATTACTGGTCCGATGTAAGTCCTGATGATATTACTGTGTTTAGCAATTGTGAGAAGCTTCGTCTCTATCATAATGATGTATTCATTGAAGAAAGAGAACCGGATGATATACCTATTAAGCATCCACCGACTACATTTATGAACCAGTTCTATTATGGTAGAGATCGATCAGAAATAAGAGTAGAGGGGATTATTGATGGGGAAGTCGTTGCTGTAGATAAACGATTTACACCAGGTGTACCAAGACAACTGCATCTAGAACCAGATGACATGACAATCGATATGCAGGCTGATGGTTCAGACATACTTTTTGTTAGATGTGATGTTCACGATGACCATGGGCAAATCACGCCCCTGACCTTGGATGCTCATGATATCATTTTTACAATAGATGGTCCAGGAAAAATCATAGGTGATTTTATTAAACGACCTGAATTAGGACAGACAGGTGTCATCGTTCAATCAACTACAGAACCTGGAACAATAAGCATTAAAGCTGAGCTCTTGTATCCACAGAAATATAGTAGGATTGCAGTGAAATCTGCTTTGCTAGATATAAAAACTCAATAAGCAACGAAGGTTAAAGTGAAGACCTGAATGATTATATCCATTCAGGTCTTTTATACGTTACCAATTTTACGATAATCCCTTGGACTCATACCAGAATGTTTAGAAAAAACCCTTCTGAATTGAGATACACTACCAAAACCACATTTCTCACTGATGTCAATTATTTTTAAATCTGTTGTTAAGATGAGCTCTTGAGCTTTTTTGGTTCTCGTCATTTGTATATAATCGGATATGGTAAAGCCAGTGATCTCTTTAAATTTATGAGATAGGTAATGCTGGCTTATGTAAAAGTATTCACTTAAATAGGGAAGCGTAATAGGTTCATCATAGTGTTTCAAGATAAAATTAGCCACATCTAATACCTTTTCTTCAATTTCAGTAGGCTCTTTAGGTAGTTTTAGATTTCCAGAATCAGAGGCTTCTTTCAAGAGAATAATCATTAAACGAAAGAAAGTATTTATTTTAAAAGCATAGCTAGATTCCTTCTGATGAGCGTACTCGATCATTTGAAAGAGGTAGCTCTCAAATAATTTTTTTTGATGATCATTCAAACGTATAACAGGTGTAGAATTTTGAAAAAGTCCTATCAACAAGTCTTTTTCATCTTCCGATGGTGTCGCTATTATACCAGCATCAAAATTAATCAAGTACCTTATTGTTTCCGAAGAACGTGGGTAGAGAGTTTTATGAATAGCATATTTATTGATAACAACGAGATCCCCAGGATTCAAGCTATAAAGATTGCCTTCAATTAGATAATCACAAGATCCCTTATGCAAATAATAAATTTCATAAAATGGATGAAAATGATGATTATTCATGCGCCCCTCTTTAAATCGCTGGCTTTGAGAAAATTCAAAGAAAACGCCATTCTCCTTATATTTAAATAGTGTTTTTTGCATCAATGATGCCTCCATCTATCATTTTTCTTTTAGTATAATGGAATGAATAGTATTAGTAAAGTGTCAATAGATGAGAACAGGTGTATTAATAGGTAGAATTTCACGCAACTCACTTGCTTCATTAGAATACATCCGTATACAACCATTGCTTACGTTCTTACCTATACTCCAAGGTTTATTAGTCCCATGTATACCGTAGATTCCCCAAGGAATACTTAGCCTTAAGAAGGTTCCGCCAAACTGTTCACCCCAGAGCGCTTTTTTTATTATTTTCCATTGACCTGGAGGTGTTGGAGTACTAGGTTTTCCTACTGCCACCTTGTAAGTATCGATAACATTACCATTCAAGAGTAATTTTAATATTCTGTTTTTTCTATCGACTTCTACAGAAAAAGGATTATTATGCTCATCAGGTAGTAATAATTTTTGTCCTACATAGATCTTATTTGGATCTGCAATATTATTAGCAATAACAATACTACGAATAGGTACACCAGATTGTAGGTGGATACTGTATAAGGTGTCACCATCTTTTACATGATAGTTCATATGATTCCCCCTTGAAAGAAAGTATATAAATAAGAAATTGAATTGGCAATAAATCTCTAGTTTTGATATAATTTAGTGAATGAAGTTCTCTTATTATCTAAGCACTTGAGATTCAACAAATATTAATCTGATTTTCTGTAAAGTGAAATAGCCTCTTTAAATTATATGAATATAATCATCCTAGAGTTACTTGAATCAAATCGTTCATCTAAATACAAGCACATATAGAATAACACAGAGTTGATAACATTTTTATGTGAAGTTAATTTAATAATCTTTTGGGGGAATTAAATGAATTATATTGAGTGTATTCAAAAATCATTAGATTACATAGAAGAGAATTTAGATCAAGAGATAACAGTAGAAAATCTTGCTGAAATATCCTTGTGTTCAAAATTTCATTTCCATCGTTTGTTTAAGGCTATGGTAGGGATAGGGGTAATGGAATATGTTCGTAAGAGACGCTTGACCATAGCAGCGCAAAAGCTTCATTATACTTGTGAGAGTATCATTAACATTGCTATGGATGTAGGGTACAATTCCCACACAGCATTTACTCGAGCCTTTAAAGGTTTATATGATTTATCTCCAATAGAATATAGAAATAAAGAAGTATCTATTGATCATTTTGAACATGTTGATGTTAGCCATAGAAAGCTTATTAATAATAAAGTAGGTTGTATTTTTGGACCAAGAATATTTAGAAAAAGTAGTTTTTCAGTTGTAGGAATGAAAATAACCTGTTCATTTGATGAAAATAAAGATACCAGAGCAGTACCAAATCTTTGGTATAACTTTTTAGAACGACGTAAGGAGATAGCTGGATTAGTCGGAGAAATAGGTTTTGGTGTTTCATTTGATAGTTGTTTAGGAAAATTTTTTAATTACATAGCATCATTTGAAGTCAGAGACATAAAGTCTATTCCAGAGGGAATGGAATATTACACTGTCCCCTCATCTTTATATGCTTCATTTCTATTTAAATTCAACTCAGATCTAGGAAGGTTCTATGAAGCACTTGATTATGTATATGGAGTTTGGCTTCCACAAAGTAAGTATAAGTTATCCAATCAAATGGATTTGATAGAAGCAGTTGATTTTACTCAATATCTAAAAGAGGATAATAGTTTTGAAATTTGGATTCCTTTACAAGATGACTAAAGTAAAAAAGCAATAAATGTAAAGCAAAGAGATAATGGATCTTCTATAATTATATATAATATACCTATTTATTATTAGGGAGGAAATTAAATGACTAAAATAAAAAAGATTAAACAGCTATATTTTGCAGTTGGGATAGTTCTTATAGTTGTTGTTTTGTCGATAAGTATATCTACTTTTATAAGAGGAAATGATAAAACTGAAGAAGGTCCAATAGATATGATATTCATTGAAGATGAAAATTCATTAGGTGATATCTATAGGTTTGATTCAGAAACTCATGAAATTATTAATTTGACAAATGGAAAGCTAAATTATATAAGTATGGCATGGTCACCAGATGGAAAAAGAATAGCTTATACTAAGAGTATTAATAGTCAATGGCAATCATACATAATGAATGATAATGGTAAAGAGCTTCACCCTGTAAAGGGTACAACCTCTCTTGATAAGGTTTGTGGTTGGTCGCCTGATGGTAGATATCTTCTTTTATCCTCTTTTAGGGATGTAGATAGAGAGATATATTGTTTGGAATTAAAAACAGGTAAAATAATTAATCTATCATCTCATCCTGCAGATGACTATATGCCCATGTGGTCACCGGATGGAGAAAAAATAGCTTTTGTTTCAAATCGAGATCATGAGGGATGGCATTCCCTTTACCAATTATATATATTAGATATCAAATCAGGAGACGTTACGAAGGTTGTTACAGATGATAAACCTGTAAGATCAATCGTTTGGTCACCAAATAGTTTTGATTTAGCGATAGCATTAGAAGAACCTCATTATAGTACGTCCGTTTATTTAACAGATATTGAAAGTAGTAAGATGGATCGTGTAGATTTAAAGGGGGAAACTATTTATCCTCAGTACTGGTCTGAAGATGGAGAGGATATCCTTATTGATAAAATTGTGTATGACTATGCTTATAAACCTGAACATAACTTCTATTGGTTAAACATAGAGAGTGGTACTGAGGATGAGATCAATTTTGATCCAATTATCCCCTTTTATACATATACCTTCAAAAGTCAGAAAGGGGAAAATAGCATTAATAGCATTATGCCAAAAACTGAAGATGATAAACATATAGAAATGATTGAAGAAAAAATTGCACTTCTAAACGGTACGCTTATTGATGGTAATGGAGGTACTCCTATAGAGGATACATTAATTCTTGTTAATAATGGCTTCATTGAATATGTTGGATTAAAAAAAGAGAGATATATACCTGATGATTATAAAAGTTACGATTTAAAAGGCAACTATATACTGCCAGGGTTCATAAATACTCATGTCCACTATGGATTTAATGCCTATAACTTAAAGGAATGGGCAAATAGTGGTGTCACAACTGTAAGAGATATAGGAGCTGATATCAGTAGACCACTCTTTGATATGAGAGATAACATCAATTCTCGTCCTGATTATGCGAGAGTTATAATGGCTGGACCAATGTTTACAGTGCCAGGAGGTTATCCCCAAGGACCATGGGCTTTACATATTACTTCTGTAGAAGATGCAAAAGAAAAAACACTGGATATCATCAATAGAGGTGCAGATGTGATAAAGGTAGCGATTGAGACAGGAGAACCTTTTGGAGAATGGTATCCTATCTTATCACAAGAAGAGTTGAAAGCAATAGTAGAAACAGCTCACTCAAAGGGGATTAAAGTAACCGCTCATGTCTCTGTATCAAACAGCAGTAATATCGAAACAGCTATCAATGCAGGGGTAGATGATATAGCTCATAATTGGATGACGAATGTTGATGATAGTATTTTTAATAAAATGATTGACAATAAAATGTATCTCATACCTACACAAGAGGTATTGCAGTATAATAGTCTGATGACCAAAATTAACTTAAACAACTATTTTAATCTTGGAGGTCTAATAGCACTTGGCAATGATTATGGTGGGGACCCCTTTGGTAAAGAGATGGATCTTGGTATGCCCATGTATGAATTATTATCCATGCAAGACTCAGGAATGACACCTATGGATATAATTGTTGCTTCTACAAAGAATTCTGCTATAGTATGTGGAAGAGAAGATACGTTGGGTACTATTGATGAAGGAAAGATTGCGGATATATTAATTTTGAAGGAAAATCCTCTTGATCAGATAGAGAATTTAGAAAAAGTGAAGATGGTTATTAAAGACGGGATAATAATTTATAAAGAATAAAATGTATAGAATAATGAATTGTAGGCAACTATATAGGTGGATAAATGCATATGATGCAAAGGAGGAATTATTATGGCAAATACTGAAGGAAGAAAAGAAGTCAGTGTTAAGAATATAGTGGCTCGTTTAGTTCTAACAGCTATAGTTGTTTGTATTGCAGCCTTTCTTACACCTGGGTTCAGTATATCAGGTATTTGGGCTCTAATTCTAGCAGCCATCGTTATTGTAGCATTAGATTACTTAATTCAAAGATTTACAGGAATTGATGCTTCACCATTTGGAAGAGGCGTAGTTGGGTTCATTGTTTCAGGGTTTATACTTTATGCAACTCAATTCGTTGTTACAGGCTTTGAAATCACCATCTGGGGAGCTATAATTGGAGCAATAGTCATCGGGATTATCGACATGGTATTGCCTGGTGATGTCATGTAATAAAGAACTGCCTTTAGACTTCAATGTCTAGAGGCAGTTTTTTTAGTGCTGGAAAGGTAGTTACTTTTCTCTAATCTTAATATTGTTATAGTCCAGAATATATTTAGATTTACATATGATCCCCAACTTTTTAAAATAAGATTATACGTAGTCGTAAGAAAGGTGGAGGATTAAGATATGAAAAAATTTGGACCAATAAGTAATAAATTTCCCCATTTTTATCATGGAGGGGATTATAATCCTGATCAGTGGAGGCATGACCCTAAAATATTGGATGAAGACATTAGGTTAATGAAATTAGCTAAATGTAATGTCATGAGTATTGGGATTTTTGCATGGACAGCCCTTGAACCAGAAGAAGGACATTATGATTTTAAGTGGTTAGATGAAGTGATGGATCGTTTATACGATAATGGTATTTATGTTATTTTGGCTACACCATCAGGAGCAAGACCAACATGGATGTCGCAAAAATATAACGAAGTATTAAGAGTAGGTGCTAATAGAGTAAGAAATTTGCATGGTATAAGACATAACCATTGCTATACCTCGCCAGTATATAGAGAGAAAACTGAGCAGATTAATAGAAAATTAGCTGAAAGGTATAAAGATCACCCAGGTCTTTTAGCATGGCATATTTCTAATGAGTATTGTGGAGAATGTCATTGTGATCACTGTCAGAAAGCTTTTAGAGATTGGGTACAAAATAAATATGAAACCTTAGATCACTTAAACCTTCAATGGTGGACAACATTTTGGAGTCATACGTACACCGATTGGTCTCAAGTTGAATCACCTGCACCTCATGGTGAGCATAAAGTTCATGGTCATAATTTGGATTGGAAACGTTTCGTTACCCATCAAACTATTGAATTTTATAAAAATGAAATAAAACCTTTAAAAGAAATTACACCTGACATACCTATAACAACCAATTTCATGGGAACATATCAAGGCTTGGATTATTGGAAGTTTGCTAAAGAATTAGATATGATTTCTTGGGATAGCTATCCACAGTGGCATGGTCCTGAAAAGGATTGGGAGTTAGCTTCTAATATCTCTTTTGTTCACGATATCAATAGAAGCTTAAAAGGTGGCAAACCCTTCATGCTAATGGAAAGTACGCCAAGTATGACAAACTGGCAACAGGTTAGTAAGTTAAAAAGACCAGGTATGCACTTGCTATCATCTATACAAGCTGTAGCCCATGGTTCTGATACAGTCCAATATTTCCAATGGCGTAAAAGTAGAGGGGCTTCCGAAAAATTACATGGTGCCGTAGTGGATCATTGTGGGCATGAAAATACGAGGGTATTTAGGGATGTTACTGAGGTTGGAAATGCATTGAGCAAATTGGAACAAGTTATAGGTACAACCGTGGAACCTGAAGTTGCTATCATTTATGATTGGGAAAACAACTGGGCTATTAATGACATGGAAGGGGTACGCAAGGAAGGAAGGGATTATGAAAAAACATGTAAACGCCATTACAGACCTTTCTGGAATAAAGGTATACCTGTTGATGTTATTAACATGGATTGTGATTTATCTAGGTACAAACTGGTTATTGCACCAATGTTATATATGGTAAGAGAAGGTGTAGCAGAGAAGATAGAAAAATTTGTTGAACAGGGTGGTACTTTTGTTACGACTTATTGGTCAGGAATAGTTAATGAAAATGATCTTTGTTTCTTAGGCGGGTTCCCTGGTCCATTGCGTCAAGTATTAGGCATATGGGCAGAAGAAATTGATTCACTCTATGATTTTGAAAGTAACTATGCAGTAATAGATAAAGAAAATAAAATAGGGGTGAAGGGGAGATATAAGATTGATCAATTATGTGATCTGATTCATGTTGAATCAGCAGAAGTTCTTGGAGCGTATGAATCAGATTTTTATAAGGGGCAACCAGCTTTTACAGTCAATAGATATGGTAAAGGAAATGCTTATTATATTGCTTTTAGAAACAATAATGAATTCCAGGAAGATTTCTATAAGAGCTTGATTAATCAACTAGGAATAAAACCAATTTTGGATACTCAATTACCCGAGGGCGTAACGGTTCAAAAGAGAACAGACGGCACCAAAGATTATATCTTTATAATGAATTTTACATTCGAAGAAAAGAAAATTGATTTAGGTGATATAACTTATATTGATATGTTGAATGAAAAAAGTATTACAGGTCCAATTGCATTAGAAGCTTATGGATTAAAAATACTAAAAAAGTAGATAATTAAAAAGAAACTGCTGTTAAATCAATCTAACAGCAGTTTTTTTCTTATAGTAAAGGCGTAGTCTATCTACTTTTCATACTCCATTACTGCTTGTATTTATAACATTATTGTGATATCTTGAAAATACAGTGAAATATACATAATTTTAATAACATTTAAAATGTGTTTAAAGAGAGTGAAAGGATCACTAAGATGAAGAAAATATTAATAGTTGAAGATGACGAAGGGCTTAACAGAGGCGTGTCCTATAGTTTCGAGAAGTCAGGCTATGAAGTACATACAGCTTTTAATCTAAAAGCAGCAAGTGTTTTATTAAAGCAACTGGATATAGATATGATAGTCTTGGATTTAAATCTGCCTGATGGAAGTGGGATTGATTTTTGTAGAGAAATTAGGAAAGAATCTGTAGTACCCATTATTATGTTAACGGCACGGGATCTTGAGATTGATGAAATACAAGGATTGGATGCTGGAGCAGATGACTATATAACTAAGCCTTTTTCAATCTCAATTTTAATGGCTAGAGTTAATTCTATTTTTAGGCGCAATAACAATCATTTAAATTCTAATCAGATAAGATCTAGAAATATTGTCGTTAATCTTGATAACTTAAAAGTCTATAAAAATAATGAAGAAATAACGATCAGTTCTACTGAATTTAAGTTATTGAAATACTTTATTGAGAACAAGGGACAAGTATTGCTTAAAGAACAGATCCTCAGTAGTTTATGGGATGATAAGGGAAATTTTGTTGATGAAAATACATTACCAGTTAATATAAGAAGACTTCGTAAAAAGATTGAAGATGATCCATCTGAGCCACAATGTATAAAGACAGTACACGGAATGGGTTATATGTGGAGTGAGGAATAATATGTATAGCATTATGATAGCCTTAATCATATGTTTGGTAATGGTCTATTTAACAAGAAGGTATATTGCGAAAATGTTTGATATGATTAGTGGTATTTTAGAACAAATAGTATCAAAAAAAGATGACATTGAAATCCCAAGTACTAAAGATACGAGACAATCTAAATTAGCTCATCAGGCAAAAAGTATCATAGAGATGATTGATGATGATGTCAATCAAACGAATATTGAAAAAGAGGTCATCAAGGAGTTAATTGGAGATATCGCACATCAAGTAAAAACACCACTAGCCAATATAGCCATGTATACCGACATATTATTAGAAGGAAATCTAAGTAAAGAAGAACATCAAGAATTTTTAATGAGAACAAAAGAACAGTCAGAAAAGATGGATTGGTTGATGAAATCACTGCTAAAAATGTCAAGGCTAGAGACAGGGGCTATTGATTTTACTTCTGATGATATATACATAAAAGAAACTATTGCACGAGCAGTATCATCCGTCTACTCTCAAGCTAATACTAAAAAGATAGCTATTATTGTTCAAGAGTTTAAGGATATAAAGCTTTATCACAATAGAAAATGGACTTGTGAAGCGTTAACCAATGTATTAGAAAATGCTATTAAGTATTCGCCAGAGTATTCAGAAATAAAGATTAAGATGACATCACTTGAAATATATACTAAAATACAGATCACTGACCAAGGTGTTGGAATAGCTAAGATGGATTATAACAATATTTTCAAGCGGTTTTATAGAGGTGAAAATGTAGCAGAGCAGAATGGAATGGGGATAGGACTTTATCTATCACAGTTCATTTTATCCAAAGAAGGTGGCTATATAACTGTTAAATCGGAGTTAGGGAAGGGAAGTACTTTCTCGATTTTCTTACAAAACTGTCATAACTGATTATAAATTTGTAAGATCGTTGTAAGACTAGACTTTTATAATTGGATTATACATAGATGATTAACAACGTTATCTAAAGTATAATCCAATTTTATTGATGGAGGAAATAGAATGAAGATATTAAAAAGTCAACATTTAAAAAAATACTATGGCGAAGGTCCTAATATTGTAAAAGCTCTCGATGGGGTTAATATAGAGATTAATAAAGGTGAATTTGTTGCAATCGTAGGAACATCAGGCTCAGGCAAATCTACATTACTTCATATGTTAGGAGGGCTTGATAGAGCCACAAGTGGAGAAGTTATTGTTAGGGATAAAGAAATATTTAAAATGAATGATGATGAACTCACTGTATTTCGAAGAAGAAATATCGGATTTGTTTTTCAAAACTATAATCTAGTACCTATTTTAAATGTCTACGAAAACATTATTATACCGGTAGAATTAGATGGTAATGTAGTTGATCAAGATTACGTTAATAAAATCATTCATACTCTTGGGTTGCAAGATAAAATCAGCAATCTTCCCAATAATTTATCAGGTGGTCAACAACAGCGAGTTGCAATCGCAAGGGCTTTAGCTACTAAACCGGCTATTATTCTTGCCGATGAACCAACTGGTAACTTAGACAGTAAAACCAGCCAGGAGGTGGTTGGGCTTTTAAAAGTCTCCAGTAAGAAATTTAATCAAACAATTGTTATGATTACCCACAATGCAGAAATGGCCCAACTCTGTGATAGGGTTATTCGAATTGAAGATGGAAATATAGTAGCATAGGGGAGGTTGTAAAGATGCGAAATAATAATATAAAAGTCATCAATAATTTGTCTCGTAAGAGCTTAAAAAATAATCGACTTAGAAATACCTTTGCAATCATTGCAATAGCCCTTACAACTGTACTTTTCACCTCTCTTTTTACGTTAGGAAGTGGAATGGCGAATTCTATAGAAGAAGAAACCATGAGGCAAGTGGGAACATCTGCTCATGCAGGATTAAAGTATTTAACAAATGAAGAGTTTGATCATATAAAAGGTAATCCACTTATCAAGGAGATTGGTTATTCCATTATGGTAGGGCAAGCAGATAATGATCAGTTAGCTAAGAGAGCTACTGAAATTCGTTTTGCTACAGAAAATACAGCAAAATGGGGGTTTTGCTATCCAACTAAAGGAAATATGCCAAAGGGTATCAATGAAGTAGTGACAGATACTATCGTTTTGGATATGCTGGGAGTACCTCATGAAATTGGTGTTCCAATAACTTTAGAATATACCATTAATGGTGAGGAATTCACCAGTGATTTTGTCCTTTCTGGGTACTGGGAAGGTGATATCGTTGCAAAGGCAAGTATGGCATATGTCTCAAAGGAATTTATAAACAAGAATATGGCGCATCTGGATCAAAAGTATCAGAAAGAGCAATGGTTATATTCAGGTCTAATCTTTGCAGACATTATGTTTTCAAGTAGTTCAAATATCGAGGAAGATATTCAAAGAGTTATTACAGGTAGTGACTATCAGCTGCATGATATCGACTATGGGGTTAACTGGGCATACCTATCTTCTAACTTTCAATTAGATCTACTTATGGTGATCGTAATACTAGGAGCAATCCTATTTATCGTTTTTACAGGGTACTTAATCATCTATAATATTTTTCAGATTTCAGTAACAAAAGATATTCGTTTTTACGGACTGTTAAAGACTATCGGAACGACTTCAAAGCAAATTAAGAAATTGGTTAGAAAGCAAGCTTATTTACTTTCTATTATAGGTATACCATTGGGGCTTGTAATAGGCTATTTACTAGGTATAGGACTTTTGCCTGTTATCATGAAAATAACGAATATTAGTTATAGTGGTAGTTCAGCAAATCCTACCATCTTCATAGGTGCTACTTTGTTTTCTCTCATAACCGTATATATCAGTTCAAGAAAACCAAGCAAAATCGCCTCTAAAGTCTCACCAGTTGAAGCAGTACGCTATACAGGTGTAGTATCATTAAACAAAAAGAAATCAAAAAAATCTTTAAACGGAGCAAGACTACACAGAATGGCTTGGTCAAATTTATTCAGGAATAGAAAGAAGAATCTTGTGGTTATTACCTCGATAGCATTAAGTCTTATGCTGCTTACAGCAGTTTATACTATAACAATGGGTTTTGATATGGACCAATATTTAAGTGATACCATAGTAAGTGATTTTACTATCGGTCATGTTAATTTTTTTACGTCAGATTTTCGCAGTAGGGAAGATATGCCTTCGCAACAATTAATTGATCAGATTAATAACTTTGATGGGATAGAGGAAAATGGAAGTGTTTACTATCAATATATAAGTCATGAATTAAGTGAAAAGGGCATGAATAACTTCGATGATATCTATCCATATGAAGTACTTGAACAAGAGAGCAACATAGTAAAAACTGCATTAATGGAGTGTAAAGATTCAGGGAGAATTAGTTTACAAGTATACGGACTCAATGAATTTCTTCTAGACAAAATAAATATTATAGAAGGTGAACTGGATAGTGAAAAATTTGCTACAGGAAATTACATTCTAATCAGTATACCCAATCAAAGACAAGAGAATGATTTAAAAAGTTACTATAATGTTGGTGATAAGATTATTATAAAATTTGACGATGAATCTGAAAAAGCATATGAAGTGATGGCGCTAGTCAATATACCCCATAATATCTCTGTGCAATATTCTACTATTGGTGGACTAGACTGTTTTCTACCTGAAGTTGAATTTAAAGATCAGATAAAAGAGCCTATGTACATTAATTATGTTTTTAATGTTAAGGATGATCAAATTGATGTAATAGAGAATTTCCTAAAAGACTATACAAGTAATGTGGAACCTTTGATGAAGTATGAATCCAAACAAACGTATATTGATAGTTTTAAACAATTGCAAAGAACATATCTAATAGTTGGTGGTGTACTCTGTTTCATTGTAGGATTTATTGGTATCTTAAACTTTACTAATTCCATGCTCACAAGTATCATCACAAGAAAAAGAGAATTTGCCATGCTCAAAAGTATAGGGATGACTAAAAAACAACTCTATAAAATGCTCATCTTTGAAGGGTTATATGTTGCGCTCTTAACACTAGGCATTACATTAACGGTTGGGAACGCATTCTCCTATTTAGTTGTTCAAGTATTAGCTGGGCAAATTTGGTTTTTTGATTATCACTTTTCATTATTACCTATGTTGATTGCAGCACCTTGTTTATTGATAATATCAGTACTCATACCGGTTGTGTCCTATAATGGTGCTGGTGGTCAAAGTATTATTGAACAGCTAAGAGAAATTGAATAATACACGTGTTCATAAACCTTCATGGTAAGTTACGACGAGTCCATGGAGGTTTTTCTTCTTTTAATAGTATATTGACTTCTAATATAAGTTATCATAAGATTAGGTTATAGAAACTAATGATGATGTTAAAGGAGTGAGTAATAATGAAAGAAATCGTTTTTGCTGGTGGATGTTTCTGGGGTGTAGAAGCTTATTTTAACCAAATTGATGGCGTTATTGAAACAAAAGCGGGTTATGCCAATGGCGAGCTTAAAGATCCAACTTATGATGAGGTTAAAAAAGGTAACACAGGACATGCAGAAGCTGTATATATTAAATATGATGAAGGTAAAGTAACGTTAGATTATTTATTAGAGAAGTTCTGGTTTGTCGTTGACCCAACACTGTTAAATCAACAGGGACCTGATGTGGGGCATCAATATCGTACGGGTATCTACTATATAGATATAAATGATCTAGATGTTATTCAAGCATCCAAAGAGAACGAGCAAAAAAAATATGACAAACCAATCGTTACAGAAATTCAACCTGTAGAGATGTTTTATGATGCAGAAGAATATCATCAAAAGTATCTGGATAAAAATCCTGGTGGCTACTGCCATATTGACTTGAGTAAGTAAGGAGCCAACATGGAAGATATTATTAAAGAAGTGAAAGCATTTCGTGATGAACGAAATTGGAAACAATATCACAATCCAAAAGATCTAGCCATATCTCTTTCAATAGAAGCAAGTGAACTCTTAGAGAACTTTCAATGGAAGAATTCAGAAGAATCTATTGAAGCCAATTCGGAGGCTATCAAGGATGAGATAGCAGATGTTGCTACTTATCTAATTCTCTTATGCGAAGAGTTGAATATTGACTTAAAAGAAGCTATTCGGTTAAAGATGAAACAAAATGCAAAGAAGTATCCCGTAGAAAAAGCCTACGGTTCAAATAAGAAATATACAGAGTTATAAACACAATTAATACCTTATATGTTTTTGGTAAACCTAATCTTGGTGAAATTATGGACTATAAATATATGGGTGAAATTACTTAGGAAACAAATATGAAAAAGTGCTTGACTTTAATCTTTTAAAATGGTAAGATATATTTCGTCGCTGATAACGACATGAACTTTGGAAAGTCAATAACGTACTATTATGTAAAACTATCAATAGCTTAAAGAACTTCTTTAAGACCTTTGATTCAAATGGATATAAACAAGCCAGAACTTCTGGCAGGTTTAAACCTTATATTTAAATATGAGAGTTTGATCCTGGCTCAGGATG